>JBBQKT010000076.1:0-12018 GCA_038327205.1 Burkholderiales bacterium
ACGAAGGCGTGCGCCGGGAACTGCTCAAGGAAGGCCGCACGGTATGAGCGCCGCCGCGCAGACCGCCCGCATGGTGCTGCGCGCGCCGGAGGCGAAAAGCCCGGTCGCGATCCGCATGCCCGCGCCCGCCGTGCGCGCCGCCCAAGCCGCCGCAGCCGTGCCCGTCTCACGCACTTCAGACCCGGCCGAACGCGAGGCCGAGCGGGTCTCGCGCCGCATCATCGCCATGCCGTCTGCAGCGGTGGCACTGCCATCAAAACGATTCGCCAGCGCCGTGCCCGCCACCACCCACATTCCCGCTGCGCTGGGCGTCGGCAGCTCGGCCGGCCAGCCCTTGCCGCGCCGCTTGCGCCGCGACATGGAGCCGCGCTTCCAGGCCGATTTTTCCAATGTCCGCGTCCACACCGGCGAGGAAGCGGCACGTGCCAGCCGTCGCCTCAACGCAGCGGCCTTCACCAGCGGGCGGGATGTTTTTTTTGGTCGCGGCAGCTTCCAGCCCGATGCGCCGGCCGGCCGACAGCTGATCGCGCATGAGTTGACGCACACGATCCAGCAGGGTGCGGCCCCACAGACCGTGCACCGCAGCGTCAACACTGCCGTGCAGGTGCGCGCCGCGCCGCAAACCGTCCACCGACTGGGCATCCAGGACGCACTCGACTACTTTGCCGAAAAGGCCGCCTGGATCCCCGGCTTCAGCATGCTGGCCCTGCTCTTGGGCTTCAACCCGGTGAGCCTGCGCGCCGTGCCGCGCACCGCCGCCAACCTGCTGCGCGCGATGGTGCAGTTGATCCCCGGCGGCCCGCTGATCACCCAAGCGCTGGACAACCACGGCATCGTCGACAAGGTGGCCGCCTGGGCCGAGGGTCAGCTGAGCGCGCTGGGCGATATCGGGGCCTCGATCCGGCAGGCGGTGGACGATTTCCTCGACGGCCTGGGCTGGAGCGACATCTTCGATCTGGGCGGGGTCTGGAACCGCGCCAAGCGCATCGTCACCGAGCCGATCGACCGCATCATTGCCTTCGGCGCGGGCCTGGTCACCGGCATCATCACCTTCATCAAGGACGCGATCCTGCGGCCCATCGCAGCGCTGATCGAGCCCACCCGGGGCTACCCGCTGCTCAAGGCCATCCTTGGCTTCGATCCGGTCACCGGGGCAGCAGTGCCGCGCACCCCAGCCAGCCTGCTCGGCGGCTTCATGACCTTGATCGGCCAGGACGAGATCTGGCAGAACATCCAGCGGGGCAACGCCATCGGCCAAGCCTATGCCTGGTTCGAGGGCGCGCTGTCGGGGCTGATGGGCATCGTGACAGCCATCCCAGCCACCTTCCTGGCTGCCTTCCAGTCGCTGCAACTGGTGGACATCATCATCGTGCCGCGCGCCTTCGCCCGGATCATCGGCGTGTTCGGCAGCATCGCCGGGCAGTTCCTCAGCTGGGGCCTGGGCACCGTCATCAAGCTGCTGGAAATCATCTTCTCGGTCGTCGCCCCCGGCGCGATGGGCTATCTGCGGCGGGCGGGCGGGGCGATCCAAGGCATCTTCCGCAACCCGATCGGCTTCGTGATGAACCTGGTCAACGCGGCCAAGGCGGGCTTCCAGCGCTTTGGCCGCAACATCCTGCGCCATATGCAGACCAGCATCGTCAGCTGGCTGACCGGCTCGCTGCCGGGCATCTACATCCCGCAGGGCTTAAGCCTGCCGGAGATCCTGAAGTTCGTGCTGTCGGTGCTGGGCCTGAGCTGGGCCAACATCCGCCAGAAGTTGGTGACAGCCATAGGCGAGCCGGCCGTGCGGGCGATGGAGGTCGGCTTCGACCTCGTCGTCACCCTGGTGCGCGACGGCCCCGCCGCTGCCTGGGCGCAGATGCAGGAGCAACTGGCCAACCTCAAGCAAATGGCCATCGACGGCATCATCGACATGGTGGTCAACCTGGTGCTGACCCGCGCCGTGCCGCGCCTGATCGCGATGTTCATCCCGGGTGCCGGCTTCATCACCGCCATCATGTCCATCTACGGCACGGTGACCACCTTCATTGCCCAGCTGAGCCGCATTGCCCAAGTCATCACCAGTTTCCTCGACTCGATGATGGCGATTGCCGCCGGCAATATCGAAGCCGCCGCCAACCGCGTGGAAAGCACCCTGGCCGGCCTGCTGACCCTGGCCGTCAACTTCCTCGCCGGCTTTGCGGGCCTGGGCCGGGTGGCCGACCAAGTGCGCGGCGTGATCGCCCGCATCCGCGCGCCGATTGACCGGGCGCTGGACCGAGTGATCGCGTGGATCGTCAGCATGGCGCGGCGGCTTGGGCGCTTCATTGCGCAGGCGGGTGTGCCGAATGATCCGAACGAGCGGCTGCGGCTGGCGGCGCGAGCTGCCGTGACGGCGGCACGCCGTTTGACGGGCAGAGTCACCGCGCCGCTGTTGCGCGGCCTTTTGGCAGCCATTCGCCTGCGCTACGGGCTGACCTCGATCGAACCCTTCGAGCGGGGTGGGCGCTGGTGGGTGCGGGCCCACATCAACCCGACCCTGGATGAAGACCTGGGCGTCTCCACGACGCTCGTGTCCGAAACTGACGCGCAGCTGCTGGCGCAGATTTACGGCGAGGCGGACCGGCTGCTCGACCTCGCACGCCGACGCGCTGCGGGTCTGCCACCGGCGGCGCGTGGCACGCACGAAGCGCCGCGCGTGGTGCCGTCTGGAGGCGGCATTGCCACCGTCGCTGCCACGATGCCGAGCGACTTGGGGCGCGGCCAGCTCGATGTGCAAAACAGCGCGCAAGGCGGCACGACCCCCTTGATCGGCACCTTCCAACGCAACCCATTCGGCGGCACTGAGGGCACGATCAGCGGTGCGACGGCCGAACAGCGCCGCATCCGCATTGGCCGCTACAGCGAGGTGGCTGCCAGCCTCAGGGACATTGGCAATGACCGCACGACGGCTGCCACCGCCGTTCGCGTCCTGCGCGACGGCGATCTGCCGTCGAACCTGCAGCACATGGCCGGCTTCTTTGGCGGTTTCAAAGCGCTGATGGGCCTGGAGGTGCGACGCGACCCGGTGGCGCTGGCAACGTTGGCTTCCGTCCTCGAGCTGGCAAGCGCAGGCCGGCTCAGCATGACCGAAGCGTTTGCACAAGCCAGCCGCACGACGCCACCTGCAATCGACGCCGCAGCGGCCATGACATTGCGTGGCAACCAGACTGCCGGTGGCAACTTCACCCATTCCGCCACGCCTGCGGTGTCCGTGCTGCACAGCGGACGCGAGGCGCTGGGTGTGCCGCAACAAGCCGGCGCCAGCGCGAGCCGTGCCACGGCCGCCCAGACCCGCGCCCTGCTGACGACCACGGTGGAGACGATCGTGCGGGCGGCCCAGTTGATTCTGCGCACCCGCAGAACGCCTAACCCGGCAGAGATCGTCGCCGCCGTGACCACGGCGATGCACAACCTGGTCGGCCCGCTGTAAATTCTCATCCCCATGGACCCGCTCCCACCGCTCAAGCTTGCCTTCGACGGGCTGCCCCCTGACGCTGCCCTGGCGCAGACCGCGGCCTTCACCGACCGGGCCGGTTGGCACCACATGCACACCCTGCCGGCTGATGCAGAAAACGGCCTCGAGGTGGCCTGGCAAAGCGCTGACTTGGCCGTCGATCTGCATTTTGTTGAAGACGAAATCGCGGGCTGCGCCTACCTGGCCTTGCGCGGCACACCCGACGCCGTGGCAGCTGCCTCGATCGACGTTCGCGCCGCCCTGCCTGTCATTTCACTGGACCAAGCGCTGCGCCGCGAGCGGCTCATCAAGCCGTCGGCGGTCGACCTGTCGGCCCTGCCCGGCCTCTTTGCCGTCCTCGGGCCAGCGCAGTACGACGCCACGGTGATGCACGCGCTGGCCGATCTGCTGCAGGCAGACGATGCCAACGTCAGGCTGCGCACGCTGGTGGCGATGGCCTGCCTCGGCTGGCTCGAATTGCGCCCGCTGGCGAACGCCGTGGCGGCTGCCGACACCGAGGATGTCGTACGCCGGCGCGCGGCCGATCTGCTGCTGTCCTATGACAGGGTCAGTCCGCGCTGAATTCATCAGACCCGCTCAAGGCACCGTCACCGCCACCTGCCCCGCATCCGAGAAGGTGATCGTCCCCGCCCAGCTGCAACTCAGCGTCGAGCTGTTGTTGAGCGCTGGCATGCCGGCGATCAGCACGGCGGCTGAGCCGGGTGCCCAGGGCGCGGCGGTCATCGGTAGGCAGGGCTGCGGCGTCAAGGTGCCAAAAGCAGCCGCCGTGGCTGCCGCCACCTGGGGGTTGGCAAGGCTCTGGCACAGGCCGAAGGGCGGGATATTCATCATCGGCACGTGATCCATGATGTTGCCGACCGGCATGCTGAAGGTCGTCAGCGGCCGGGAGGTGGCGCTGAAGCCGGCGGGCGATGTGCCCATCGAACAAGTCATCTGGGCCCCGGTGCAGCATTGCAAACCCATCGCCAACCTCCGCTCGCAAAAAACCTCTGGCGCAGAGGGTACTGTCGTTTCCCCCGGCTGACACCCCCCTGTTGACAGGCATACTCAATTTACATCTTGAGGATCCCGTGTGAGCACCGTCAACCATCCCACCACGCCTTACACCGACCAGCGCCCAGGCACCTCGGGGCTGCGTAAAAAAGTCAGTCGTTTTCAACAGCCTGGCTACCTTGAGAATTTCGTTCAGGCGCTGTTTGACGAACTCAATGGCGCCGAGGGCACGACCCTGGTGCTGGGCGGTGACGGTCGGTTCTTCAACCGCGCAGCGGTGCAGATCATCTTGCGCATGGCAGCGGCCAAGGGCTTTGGCCGGGTGCTGCTGGGCCAGGGCGGGATCCTCTCCACCCCGGCTGTCAGTGCGCTGATTCGGGGCCATCAGGCCTTCGGGGGCATCGTGCTGTCGGCCAGCCACAACCCGGGCGGGCCGGATGGCGACTTCGGCATCAAGTACAACGCCGGCAACGGCGGCCCGGCGCCTGAAAAGCTCACCGAGGCCATCTTTGCCCGCACCCTCAAGCTGAGCACTTTTTGCAGCACCGACACGGCCGACCTCGACATCGACACGCTGGGCACGCAACACCTCGAAAAAATGGCCGTGGAGGTGATCGACCCGGTGGCCGACTACGCCGCGCTGATGCAGACCTGTTTCGATTTCGACGCGATCCGGGCGCTGTTCGTGGGGGGTTTCACGATGCGCTTTGACGCGATGAACGCGGTCGGCGGGCCCTATGCCAAACACATCATCGAAGAGCTGCTGGGCGCGCCCGCAGGCACGGTGGTCAATGCCATTCCGCTGACCGATTTTGGTGGTCTGCATCCCGACCCGAACCCGGTCAACGCCGAGGATTTGATGGCGCATATGTCCACGGCCAACGCACCTGATTTTGGCGCGGCAACGGACGGGGACGCCGACCGCAACATGATTGTTGGCCGCAACAATTTTGCCGTCGCCCCCAGCGACAGCCTGGCCCTGCTGGCCGCGCACGCCCGGCTCACACCGCGCTTCAAGGATGGCATTCTGGGCATCGCCCGCTCAATGCCCACCTCGCAGGCGGCAGACCGCGTGGCGGCCGATCTGGGCGTGCCCTGCTTCGAAACGCCCACCGGCTGGAAGTTCTTTGGCAACCTGCTCGATGCTGGCAAGGTCAGCCTGTGCGGCGAAGAAAGCTATGGCACCGGCTCCGACCATCTGCGTGAGAAAGATGGCATCTGGGCAGTGCTGTTCTGGCTCAACATCCTGGCGGTCACCGGGCTGTCGGCCGAAAGCCTGGTGCGTGCGCACTGGACAAAATATGGTCGCAACTATTACTCGCGCCACGACTACGAAGGCGTGGACAGCACGGCCGCCGACGTGTTGATGACCGCCCTGCGCATGCAATTGCCCGCGCTGGCCGGCACCGACTTGAACGGCGAGCGGGTCAAGCTGGCCGACGACTTTGCCTACACCGACCCGGTCGATGGTTCGGTGTCGACCCGGCAGGGCGTGCGCATCATCTTCGAGAGCGGCGCGCGCATCGTGTTCCGCTTGTCAGGCACTGGCACCGAGGGCGCGACCCTGCGGGTCTATCTCGAGCGCTATGAGCCCGATCCAGCGGGGCAGCACCTGCCCACGCAAGAGGCGCTCGCGGCGCTGATCGATATCGCCCAAGACCTGGCCCGCATCACCGCCCTGACCGGCCGCGCCACGCCCACCGTCATCACCTGAACCCACAGCGAACGGAGACTCCCCATGAAATTTCTCGAAGGTCGTCAAAGCGAACAACTCGGCCGCCGCACCGTGGCCCTGGTGCTGGCGGGTGGACGTGGCTCGCGGCTGATGCAACTGACCGACCGGCGCGCCAAACCGGCGGTGCACTTTGGCGGCAAGTTCCGCATCATCGATTTCGCGATGTCCAACTGCCTGAACTCCGGCATGCGCCGCATCGCGGTGGTGACGCAGTACAAATCCCATTCGCTGCTGCGCCACATCCAGCGCGGCTGGAGCTTTATGCGCAGCGAGCTGAATGAATACGTTGATCTGCTGCCGGCCCAACAGCGCGTCAATGAAAACCAGTGGTACCTGGGCACGGCGGATGCCGTGTATCAAAACCTCGACATCATCCAGAGCAGCCCGCGGCCGGAGTTCATCGTGGTGCTGGCCGGCGATCACATCTACAAGATGGATTACTCCATCATGGTGGCCGACCACCTGAAGCAGGGCAAGGGCGTGACCGTGGGCTGCCTCGAAGTGCCGCGCGAAGAAGCCAAGGCATTCGGCGTGATGGCCATCGACGAGAACCGCACCATCACCAGCTTTGTCGAAAAGCCTGCCGAGCCGCCCACCACGCCGAACGACCCGACGCAGTCGCTGGCCAGCATGGGCATCTATGTGTTCTCGGCCGACTACCTTTACCGCCTGCTCGAAGAAGACGTCACCGACCCCGATTCGACCCACGATTTCGGCAAGGACATCATCCCGAAGGCGGTGCGCGAAGGCCAGGCGCAGGCGCATCCGTTCTCGATGTCCTGCATCCCCAACCCGCCGCACAAGACGCCCTATTGGCGCGACGTGGGCACGATCGACGCTTTCTGGGCCGCCAACCTCGACCTCGCCTCGATCGACCCTCAGCTGAATATGTACGACCGCAGCTGGCCGATCTGGACCTACCAAGAGCAGCTTCCACCGGCCAAGTTCGTGCATGACGAGGACGGCCGCCGCGGATCAGCCATCAACAGCCTGGTGTCGGGCGGCTGCATCGTGTCGGGTGCGCGGGTGTCGAACTCGGTGCTGTTCTCAAATGTGCTGGTGCGCTCGTTTGCCCACATCGAAGATTCAGTCGTGCTGCCCGATGTGGACGTGGGCCGCCATTGCCGCATCAAGAAAGCCGTGATTGACCGCCGCGTCACCCTGCCCGAAGGCCTGGTGATCGGCGAAGACCCGGTGCTGGACGCCGCGCGCTTTCACCGCAGCGAAACCGGCGTGGTGCTGGTCACCCGAGAAATGATTGCCAAACTGTGAGAGTCCTGCAAGTCTGTGCCGAACTGTTTCCCCTGTTGAAGACCGGCGGCCTGGCCGATGTATGCGGCGCGCTGCCCGCCGCGCTGGCGGCGCGGGGCGTCGACATCCGCGTGCTGGTGCCGGGCTTCCCGGCGATGTTGCGCGGGGTGCCGGATGCCCAACCGGTCGCGGTGGCTGCATCAGCGGCGGGGGGCTTGCCGGTGGGCGTGCGGCTGCTGCGCGGCAGCATGCCGAACAGCAGCATCCCGATTTATCTGATCGACGCGCCCCTGTTGTTTGCCCGCGAGGGCAATCCCTATTCGGACGCCAGCGGCGAGGCCTACGCCGACAACCACCGCCGCTTCGCCCTGCTGGGCCGCATTGCTGCGCAACTGGCGGCCGGGCTCGATCCGCAATGGTCGGCCGAGCTGGTGCACGGCCATGATTGGCATGCCGGTCTGGCACCCGCCTATCTCCGCACGGCCGCCCTGCAGGGCCAGCGTCGGGTCGCCTCGGTCCACACGATCCACAACCTCGCCTTTCAAGGCCTGTTCCCTGCCGCCGTGCTGACCGAGCTGGGCCTGCCGCTGGAGTTCTTCCGGCTGCGCAGCGGTGGGCTGGAGTTCCATCACCAGATCTCCTTCATGAAAGCGGGTCTGCACTACGCCGACCGCATCACCACCGTCAGCCCCACTTACGCTCACGAGATTCAATCGGCCGAGCAAGGCTGCGGGCTCGACGGCGTGTTGCGTGAACGAACAGGCGTGCTCAGCGGCATCTTGAACGGCGTTGATGACGGCGTCTGGAACCCCACGAGCGACCCCTTGATCAGCGCCCGCTATGGCCCAACCAAGCTGGCCGGCAAGGCCAAATGCCGCCGCGCGCTGCAAAAGTCGCTGGGGCTGGCCGAACAGGATGCCCAGCCGCTGTTCGGCGTGGTCAGCCGTCTCACCGAGCAAAAGGGCTTCAAGCTGATCCTCGACGGCCTGCCCGCCCTGCTGAAACGCGGCGGGCAGATGGTTGTGCTGGGCAGCGGCGACCCCGATCTGGTGGCCGCCTTGCAAGCGGCCGCCGCAGCCCACCCGCAGGCCGTTGCGGTCACGGTCGGCTACGACGAAGCACAGGCCCACCGCGTCGTCGCCGGGGCCGATGTCATCATGGTGCCGTCGCGCTTTGAGCCCTGTGGCCTGACCCAGTTGTACGGCCTCAAATACGGCAGCCTGCCGCTGGTGCACCGGGTCGGTGGCCTGGCCGACACGGTGACCGATTGCTCGCTTGAAAACCTCGACGACGACAGCGCCACCGGCTTTGTGTTCGAGCGCTTCGACCAGCCCGACTACCAAGCCGCCCTGCGCCGCGCCTTTGCCCTGTTTGCCCGCAAGCCCGAGTGGCAGGCGGTGCAGCAGCGCGGCATGGCGCAGGACTTTGGCTGGGACGCGGCGGCCGGGCGCTATATCGACGAATACAAATTGGCTTTGGGGCGCTGCGCA
Organism: Burkholderiales bacterium; assembly: GCA_038327205.1. GTDB lineage: Bacteria > Pseudomonadota > Gammaproteobacteria > Burkholderiales > Burkholderiaceae_C > Paucibacter_A. The sequence goes on from JBBQKT010000076.1 coordinate 8,969, forward strand.
TGAAAGCCCTGCTGGCCGTCCTGCTGCTCAGCACCGGCGTGCAGGCGGCGCAGCCGACACCGCCGATGACCCACTACGAGGGCCTCTGCGAAGCCTCCGCCGCCGTGCCGCTGGACGCTGAACACTTCGCCGTGGCCGAGGACGAGGGCAATGCCTTGCGCATCTACCGCCTGGGCCAAAGCGCCCCGGCCCGCGCACCTCTGGATCTGGCCGATTTTTTGGGCACCGGCAAAAAAGCCTCTGACCTTGAAGCCGCTGCTCGCGTCGGCGATGTGGCCTATTGGCTGTCGTCGCACAGCATCACCTCGGCCGGCAAGGTGCGCGAGTGGCGGCGCCGCTTCTTTGCCACGCAGATCGACACCAGCGTCTCGCCGCCCCGGCTTCAGCCTTTGGGCAAGCCCTACACCCGCCTGCTCGACGATTTGATCGCTGCGCCCACGCTGACGTCGCTGCACCTGGACCGCGCCTCAACGCTGACGCCCGAAGCCCCCGGCGGCCTGAACATCGAAGGCTTGGCCGCCGGCGCCGACGGCAGCCTGCTGATTGGCTTTCGCAACCCACTGATCGCCGGCAAGGCGCTGCTGGTGCCGCTGACCAATCCCGGCGCGGTGGTCAAGGGCAGCCAGAGGGCCACGTTCGGCCCACCGGTCTTGCTTGATCTGGGCGGCCGCGGCATCCGCAGCATTGACCGGGTCGGCAACGGCTATCTGATCCTGGCCGGACCGATCGACGACCAGGGCAGCTTCGGGCTCTATCGCTGGACGGGTGTTGCCACTGATGCACCGGTGCCGCAAGCCGTTAAGCTGCCGCCCGCTTTCAACCCCGAAGCCCTCGTTGCATTGCCAGGCAGCCCAAGGCTGCTCCTGTTGAGCGATGACGGCGCCCGCTGCCAGCCAAATGCCATGCAATTCCAGGTGCTGAGCATCTTGCTCAATTGAGGCCGGCAGCCTCCTAAGCCGCCCCACCCTTCGCCAACCGCGCCACCAGCTTGAGCAAAGTCGGCACCCGCTTTCTGCCGTGCAGCGCTCGCAGCCTTGCTTTGGCGGCGCCCAGATCGATGCCGATGCAGGTGACGATCAGCGGCCGGGTTTCGGCTTCACGCTCAACTTCGAACTGCGCGGGGGTGTCGGGCCGCGCGGTTTTAGAGACGCCGATAACGGCGGTGTGGCCGCCCAGCGCGTGGTGCAGATGGCGGCCAAGGCCAGGGGTTTCGGCGGCGTCAAGATGGACGAAGCCGTCAATCACGAGCAGCTCGGCGTCCAGCCCGTGCTCACGAAGCAGTTGCAGGATGCAGGGCAGCGCGCGCAGGTCGAGCTGACCCGGCGCGGCGCGCTCGACATGCGTAATGCGACTGGTGTAAGTGCGCAGCGGCTCCGGCGCATCCCATTCTTCAAAAGCCACGGCAGCGGCGCAGGCGCCCTCGGTGTCGAAGTGGACGGCAACAGCAAATTTCATCGGGGCAGGCTCGGAAAAAGGGTGACGGTCTGGACGGGCAGCTTGACCATGCAAGCAGCCAATAAGTCGCTGGCCAGCCAGTCGGCCAACCAGGCTTGCAGGGCAGGCAGCGGCTGGGCCGCGAACCAGCCGGGCTCGACGGCAGCGAACTGCCGGACGAAGGGAAAGACGGCAAGGTCGGTGGCGCAGGCGCTGTCGCCGCCCAGGTAGCGGCTGCGCTGAAGCCGCGCGTCCAGCGGCCGCAGCAAGGCGGTCACCGCCTGCGCTCGGTGAAAGTCCGGGTCGCAATCCGGCTGGCGGTTGGGGTATTTGTAGCGATCCAGGTGTTGCTTGAAAGGCCCGTCATTGCAGGCCAGCAGCGCCAGGTTGTCGTCCGATTGCGCCCGGCTCCAGCGGCCTTGTGGATCGCCCGGCGCCAGGGCCCAGCCCATGATCTCCCAGCTCTCATCGATCACGCTGCCATCGGCCAGGCGCAGCACCGGCACCGTGGCCTTGGGCGACAGCGCCAGCAGCGCGGCCGGCTTGTCGCGCAGCACGATTTCAAACGCATCGAACGCCCGTCCTGCGACCAGCAGCGCCATCCGCGCGCGCATGGCGTAAGGGCAGCGGCGGTAGGTGTAGAGCAGGGGCGCAGCGGTCATCGCCGCATGTTATCGGCCGGGACGATGCCGGACCGGGCGGGATGCGCTGCGCATTGGGCAACGCCAGCCAGGCAAGCAACCGGCCACTGAACCGTGGTGCTCGCTAAAACAGGAAACTAAAAGCTGGTGAAGGCCTTGGCGTCCTCGGCACTGAAATACTTTTTCATGATGGCCAGCAAGGTCCCGTCGCGGCGCATCTCATCAACAATATCCCTCCACCTCGCCTGCTCCGACTCCGGCAGCGACTTTTTGGACATGATCAGCCCGTGCAATACCGGCGGGTCGCCGACATCGACAATCTGCGTCAACTCACCCAGTGCGCGATGGTCGACCTGGGAGTAGTTGAAGGGCTCAATGATCATGCCCTGGATGCGGTCAAGCCGCAGCATCGCCAGCAACTGCGCATGATCGGCCACCTCGGTGATGCGGCCTGCAATGAACAGGCGGTCGACCAGCTGATTGGCATTGCGGCTGTAGCGGAAGCTGCGAATTGCACCCAGCCTGAGTTGACGGTTTTGCTCAAATGCGTCGAGGGTGCCCACTTTGGCGTCCTTACGGACCAGCAACTGATACTTGTTGTAGATGTACCAGGCAAAGCCCGCGTACGTCTCACGCGCCGGGTTGCTGATGCCAGACATGCTGAAGTCCAGGGCACCCGTTTCAACCAACAGCCAGATGCGCGCACGCGGCATCACGCTCGTCGTGAAGGCGCAGCCACTTCGCCGGATCAACTCGTCAGCGACATCCTTGTCGATGCCTTGCTGTGTGCGCTTGGAATAGAGCAACCCATGGTCGTGAAAGGCCAATGTGTAACGCCGCGAACAATCGGGCAGACCCGCACCCCAGGCGGCGCCCAGGGTCAGGATGCAAGCTGACGCCAGGGCGAGCAGCCTAGGAAGTCGCGCGGCAGCATGACGAAGGAATCTCATACGCAAATGATCGTGCAACAAGAGC
>JBBQKT010000077.1:0-11575 GCA_038327205.1 Burkholderiales bacterium
AAGATGATGACCTTGTAGCGAAAGGTCGAGACCCCCATCGCCTCGGCCATCGTGACACCGCCGTTGAGTGCGCGGATGGCGCGGCCGGGGCGCGAATCGAGCAGATTGCGCACGCCCAGCGCAGCCAGCAGCGCGATGCCCCAGATCAGATAAAAGATCGCCCGGCCATCTTGCAAACTCCAGCCGAACAGGCTCAGCGGCGGCACGCCCAGCAGTCCGTCGTACTTGCCCAGGAACTCCATATTCGCCATCGTGTAGTTCAGGCTCAGCGCCCAGGCAATCGTCGCCAGCGGCAGGTAGTGGCCCGACATCCGCAAGGTCAGCAGGCCCAGCAACAGCGCCACGACCAGGGTGACCGTCAAACCCACACCCAGGCCCAACCAGGGCGACAGGCCGTAGCGCGTGCAGATCAGGGCCGTGCTGTAGGCACCGATGCCAACAAAGGCGGCCTGCCCGAACGAGGTCAGCCCACCGACGCCGGTCAGCAGCACCAGGCCCAGGCCGACCAGGGCGAACATGCCGATGTAGTTGAGCTGGGTGATCCAGAACTCGGGAATAGGCAGCAGCGGCAGCGCGAACAGCAGCAGCAGGACGGCGGGCAGGAGGAATTTACGCAGGCTCATCTTCATCATTCTTCTTCGCGATGCGGGTCGCGCAGCGAGCGCCAAAGCAGCACCGGCAGGATGAAGGTGAACACGATCACTTCCTTGAAGGCGCTGGCCCAAAAGGAGCTGAACGATTCCAGCAGGCCCACCAGCACGGCACCCAGGGCCGCGCCGGGATAGCTGGCCAATCCGGCGAACACGGCGGCGACGAAGCCCTTCAGCCCGATCAGGAAACCGCTGTCGTAAAAAATCGTCGTCGTCGGGCTGATCAACACGCCGGACAACGCACCGATAAAGGCCGCCAGCGCGAAGGACATGCGGCCGGCGGCATTGCTCGAAATCCCCATCAGCCGCGCGCCCAACCGGTTCACCGCCGTCGCCCGTAGCGCCTTGCCATACAGGCTGCGCTCGAAGAACAACCACAGGCCGACGATCAGGGCCAGTGAGGTCAGCAAGATGATGATCGTCTGGCCCGACAGCAGCAGCGGCCCCCAGCTGAAATTGGCATCCCAGAAGGCCGGGTTGCGCGAGCCTTCGGCGCCGAAGAACACCAGCCCCAGGCCGGTCAACGCAAAGTGCACGCCGACTGAAACAATCAACAGCACCAGCACCGAGGCATCGGCCAGCGACTGGTAGGCCAGTCGATAGATCAACGGCCCCATGGCCGTGACGATGGCCAAGGTCATCAGCACCTGCAAGACCAGGGGCAGCTGCTGCGGGGCCAGCCACAGTGCGGCCAGGCCAATCAGCAGCGGCGCGGCGGCAGCGCGCGAGACGCTGATGAGCACCCGCTGGGCGCCCTGCCCGGCCCGCAGCCCGGCGACCCCGTCCAGCACAGCAACCAAGGCCGTCATCGCCAGCAAGAAGGCAATCGTCCCCGGCGTCTTGCCGGTTTGCAGCCCAGCCAGGGTTAACGCGCCGAAGGCGACGAACTCGCCCTGCGGAATGAAGATCACCCGGGTGACGGTGAACAGCAGCACGGTGGCCAGGCCCAGCAGGGCGTAGATCGCACCATTGGTGACGCCGTCAAGCATCAGGATGCTGGCGATAGAAAAATCCATGAGCGGCAGAACTCCTCGGCAGGCAACGACCTCGACTCTACCCAAGGCCGGAGGGAACACAGTCGGTGCAGCACCGCATTGACAAAGACTGGAATCGTCCGACCGGTCGGTCGAAAGTAAAAGTGATGCGCCCGCTAGACTGGCTGCATGCCCGGACTCCCACCCCTTTTGAGCGTCGATGGTGGCCTCGCCACCATCACCCTGCGCCGACCCCGCCTGGCGAACCGGCTGGAACCGGTCGACCTGCAAACCCTGCGCACCCACCTTGACCAGGTGAACCAGACCGAGGGGGTGCGCGTGCTACTGCTGGCTGCCGAGGGCCGACATTTTTGCAGTGGCTTCAATATCGGCGCAGTGCCGGGCGTCGATGCGGGTGCGCTGTTCGAGCATTTGGCCGATGCCTGGGAGGCCGCGCGGCCGATCACGGTGGCACAGATCCAGGGCGGCGTTTACGGCGGGGCGACCGATCTGGCCCTGGCCTGCGATTTCCGCCTCGGCACGGCCGCTTGTGAGATGTTCGTGCCGGCCGCCAAGCTGGGCCTGCATTTTTACCGGGGCGGGCTGGAGCGATATGTGACGCGGCTGGGGCTGGGACTGGCCAAGCGGGTGCTGCTGGCCGGTGAAACACTCGATGCAGCGGCCATGCAGGGCTGCGGTTTCCTTGATCAGATGTTGCCCGACCCGGCCGCGCTGGAGACTGCCACGGCAGCCCTGACCAAACAACTGCTGGCGATGGCGCCCCTGGCCCTGCTGGGCATGAAAAAGCACTTGAATGCCATTGCCCGCGGCAACTTGGACGTGGCCGACCTGCAGGCCGATCTGGCTCGCTCGGTGGCGTCGTTCGATCTTGCCGAAGGCGTGGCTGCCTGGCAGGCCAAGCGAGCACCGCGGTTCACGGGGAGCTAGGGTTCAGCGCTGGCTGAGCCCCCTATTTCCATCGGGCAAATCGGGCGTCAGGCATACCCCGAGGCGAAGAAGCCTTCACATGATGGAAAATAGCGGGGTTGGCAGCGAATGGAGGCGGGATCAAAAAGGGTTCCATCAACCCATCGCTGCAAGCTTCCCGCAACTCAGAATCAGGAACAGCGTGGCCAAGGACAGTACTAAAACGACCATCGAAGCAGACGGTCTGCGCTACCGCTCGAAAGCGCCAGGCTCACCGTTTGCCGCAACTTCTTCATTCGGCGCCGCGACCATGTCGTGCTTTTTGTGCGGCAAACACCGCCCACGCGCCATGCTCAAGTCTAAAAAGCTTTTGGGCAAATCGCAGCCGGTGTGCTCACCGACCTGCAAAGAGCTGGATGAGCTGCTCAGCAACAAAGCCTGAGCAGGTTCAACTCTGACGGAAGCAACGCCCGCATACCGCCCGGTAGCGGGCGTTGCCGCCGATTTCTACCTGTGCGCCCTCGGTGACCTTGCGGTTGCTCGCGTCCACCCGCATATTCATCGTCGCTTTGCGGCCGCAATCGCAAATCGTCTTCATCTCGTCCATCTCGTCGGCCAGCGCCAACAGCGTGGCCGATCCAGGGAACAGCTCGCCCTGGAAGTCGGTGCGTAGGCCATAGCAGATCACCGGCAGGTTGTGCACATGGGCCAGCTCATGCAGCGCCCACACCTGTGCCTTGCGTAAAAACTGCGCCTCGTCGATCAGCAAACAGGCGATGCCCGGCTGTGCGGCATTCAGCGCCATGAAATCGGTCTCGGCCGTGAAAACCTCGGCCGCCCGCTGCGGACCCAGCCGTGACGTGACCATGCCATGCTGATAGCGGTCATCCACCGTCGCGGTGAACAGGCGTACGCGGTGGCCGCGCTCCTCGTAGTTGTGCGCCACTTGCAACAGGGCCGTAGATTTGCCGGCATTCATTGCGGCATAGCGGAAAAAAAGTTTTGCCATAGGTGTGAAAAGCGGAATCGAATGGGATTGTGCGTGAACCCCTCAAATGCAGGCCCTTCGGTGCGCCTGCCGCCCGCATTGTGAAATCACTGCGGGGAAGCGAGATAGCAAAGTGCACAAACCCCAGCCTAATATTGCTCGGAGGGAAGATTCCGCACAGCAACTCTGGCCAAAGCGCCCCTCGCGCCCCTCTGGCCGGCACCGCGACGACGTTCACACAATGAGCAAAGATACCTTCACCAGCGTCAGCAATAACGGCCTGCGCTATGAATCCAAGTTGGGCGGTTCGCCGTTCCTGGGCAGTGGGCACACCCGCTCCTGCTTCAAGTGCGGCAAACACCGCACCCCGGGTAGCTTGCAGTCGATCCGTGTGCTGGGCCGCACCGAGGTGGTTTGCAAGCCTTCATGCACCAAGCCCAAGACCGAGACCGTGCACGGTGAATTGACGCCCGAATAAAACAGGCCCAAGACCTGTTCGGGTCCACCCGCCCCCCAGAAACAACACTCGACAGCGCAGCCAGCGCTCTCTTATCCTCGGCGCGCAACGCGTTGCCGAGGAGTTCGTCATGCCTATTCCCTTGATTGCAGCGGCCCTCTCGGCCATTGCGCCAGCGCTGGCCCAGCGCGGTCTGGATTTGCTCAGCGGCGTGTTCCGCGGTGCCTTGGACAAAGGCACCAGCGAGATCGCCACGATGATCCAGGAGAAAACCGGCATCGACATCAATGATGCGGCCGAAAACAAGCTGACCGATGCACAGTGGGGCAAGCTCAAGGAGTTTGAGTTTGAGTACCAGAGCAAATTGCTCGAATACCGGCAACAGGCCGACGCCAACTCGCTGGAGCTTGAAAAAGTCCACCAGGTCGACCGTGCCGATGCCCGCGGCCTGCAAAAAGCAGCACTGGCCAGTGACGATATTTTTGCCAAGCGCTTTATCTACTTTTATGCCGCCGGCCTGACCCTGCTGACCTTCGGCTTCATCTTTTACGCGGCGTTTGGGTTTGACTACGGCAAGCCCGGCAACGACAAGGCGGTGCGGGTGATCGACACCGTGCTCGGGTTTTTGCTGGGCGTGTCGCTGTCGGCCATCATTCAATACTTCTTTGGTTCCAGCGCAGGGAGCAAATCGAAAGACGCCAAGATCCAGGAGATGAGCGAGAGCATGCGCGGCCAGACGGTCAATGCCAACACCGTCAACGTCGAGGAGAACCGCTCATGAGCCTGATCCGCGAACAGTCGATCTTCCTGATGCACGTCTGCGAGTTGTTGAAGAAAGCGACCGAGCTGGGCTTTGCGGCATCCGGCGGCGAGCTGTACCGGACACCCGAACAGCAGGCCCTGCATGTCAAAAACGGCCGCAGCCAGACCATGAGCAGCCAGCACCTGAAGCGCCTGGCCATCGACCTGAATTTTTTCCGCGAAGGCGCGGATGGCTCGGCCGAGCTGACCTATGACGTCGAGGAATTGCGTCCGCTGGGCGCGTATTGGGAAAGCCTGGATCCGGCCAACCGCTGGGGTGGCAGTTGGTCGAGCTTCAAGGACACGCCGCATTTCGAGCGTCGCGAAGGCAGCGTCGCCCCCGCACCGGCACAGGGCTTGATGTCGGCAACAGCCACAGCAACAGCGTCGGCGCCGGCACCGGCAACCAAGTCGGGCCGTCGCGGCCTGGGGCTGACTGTGAGCGCGGTCGGGGCGCAATGTGCCAACCAGCGTGACGATGTCGAATCCGTGCAGCGCCTGCTCAATCTCTGTGCCACCGAAGGCCGGGTGGTGCTCGATGAAGGCACGCTGAAAACCGACGGGGCTTACGGCCAGAAGACCTTGAATGCCATCATGGCCTTTCAGCGCAGCGCACAGGGCGAGAGTGCGCCCAGCGGCAAGGTTGAACCGTTCGGGCCCACCTTGGCCTGCCTGTGTGAGTCGCTGCCGAGCGACATCGACACCACCGTGCTGGGCCTGCTCTTCATGCGCGCGGCGTCCGCCGATGTGGCGGAATTCACCGCGCGCATCAACAAAGTGATGGCGAACCGGCAGATCGATTCGCCGCTGCGACAAGCTCATTTCCTGGCCCAGATCGGCCACGAATCGGGTGAACTCCGTTTCCGCGCCGAGATCGCCAGCGGCGAGGCCTACCAGGGCCGGGCAGACCTGGGCAATTTGCAGCCCGGCGACGGCCAGCGTTACAAGGGTCGTGGGCTGATCCAGCTGACCGGCCGAGCCAATTACGGCGAGTACGGCCGCGCCATCGGACGTGAAGCCGAGTTGCTGGCCCAGCCCGAGCAGGTGGCGACCGACGTTGAAATGTGTGTGGACGTGGCGGGTTGGTTTTGGGCCAAGCGCGGGCTGAATCGCTACGCCGATGCCGACGACCTGACCACCGTCACCCAGCGCATCAATGGCGGCAGCAACGGCCTGGATGACCGCCGCCGACTGCTCCAACGCAGCAAGGCCTTACTGGGGCTGGGCGGCTGAATCGAGGGGCAGGTGGTGTGGCGTGACGCAGCTTACGATGGGGTTCGCCTTGACTGATCTTTGCCATGCCTGCACCTATTCTTGCCCTGGACGCCGACGGCGTCCTTCTGGACTTCAACCTGGCTTTTGCCGCCGCCTGGGAACGCGCCTTTGGCATGCGCCCCGTGGAGCAGGATCCCCATGCCTACTGGGCAACCGACCGGTTCGGCCTGCCCCCGCTGGACGAGGACGGCACGGCACATTTCCGCAGCCATTTCGACGCTGGCTTTTGGGGCAACGTGCCCGTGCTGCCCGACGCCGTGGCAGCCTGCGTGGCGCTGGCGGATGCGGGTTTTGAGTTGGTCTGCGTATCGGCCCTGCCACCAGCCTTTGCCGAGGCACGTCTGAGCAATCTGCGCGCCCACGGCTTCCCGATCGAGCGGGTGTTGGCCACAGGGCACGAAGCCGGTGAACGCAGCCCCAAGGCCGACGCCATCAACGCGCTGGCTCCGCTGGCTTTTGTCGACGATTACCTGCCCTATATGCGGGGTGTGTTGCCAACGGTGCACAAGGCGTTGGTGATGCGCGGCAACACGGGCAAAACGCCAAATATTGGGCCAGAACTGGCCGATGTGCAGTCGCAGCACGGCGACTTGGCGGCCTTCAGCGCCTGGTGGCTGGCACGGCCGACGTAAATCGGTGCGCCGTGCTTGGCGCGGTTGACCCCTGCCTGAGGTGCACGAGCTGGCCCATGCGTGCACCGACAAGTCGAGGCTCGCTGGTCCTGATGAAAGATCATGCCAGTTGCTTCTTGACGGCAGCGAGCTGGGTGCTGAGATTCAAAATGATGGTCTTGAGGTCATCTTTGAGTTCGGTAATCAGTTGTTCCACTGACGCTGATTTCTCACTCAAACTGGCCAAAGCCCGCTCGATATCGCCCAAATGGGCATCGTGCAGATCCTCGCCATCGATCTCCTCCAACGCCTTGATCTTTGCCTGAATCTGCTGCGCCAGACGCGCGCCGCGGGCCAGCACGCTTTTGATGTCGAGCTTGGAAAAAGCAGCCAGGACCGGCTCGGCGCGGACCACGACGTCCTGCAACTGGCTGGCGATATGGGCTGGCACGGGCCTGGTGGCACCGAGTTCCGCCAGCAACTCCTGGGCGATTTCCAGTTCCCCCTCGGCCTCGCCCATGGCTGCCAGCACAGCACCCTCGCCAAATCCAGCGTTCAGCATCGCCGGAACGCCGTCGAGCACCGCCTTCAGTTCTGCCGACATCGCGGGTACACCGAAGAACTGCCGCTCGGTCTGCTGGTCGACAGCCAGTTCGGCCTTGAACTCCGGGCTGTTGCGAACCTGCTGGTTGAGCTCGGCACCGAACTCGGTGATCAACTGGCGAAAGGCGCTGATATCGTCGACATCGAAAAGCGAACGCGCTTCGTCGAAGCCCACCTCGCCCTTGGCCTCGGCAGGCACCGTGGACGACTTCCGCAGCGCCAGGAGCACCGCCTCGACCTTGCCCATCAGCGCCTTGGGCGTGGCCGCCTTGGTGACATTCAGCAGTGTGAACGCCAGCGGTACCGGAGGGACGAACAGGTTGAATTTATCGGTCAGCAACTGCGCAGCATCCAGCAGGCGCACCAGATATTTGGAGGCGTGCACAAAGGCTTCACCGGTCTCCCGCCGCTTCTTGTCTTCGTCTTTTTCATCCCTGATGCCTTGCTCGACCGCCTTCATGTCCTTGAAAAAGTCGGCCAGCTGCTCATTGCAGGACTGCATCAACGTGGCTGGCGTCAGCTTGGCCATGACCTCGTCCTTTTTCGCCGCGTCCTTGGCCTGAATACCCGCCACGACGTGCTCGATCGCGCCCTGGCTCATATAGGCCTCGTTGGCGAAAACAATGTTGGTGAATTGAGCCTTCTTCACCTCGGCCTTCAGACGCTGAGCTTCGGCCGCACGCCAAACCTCATGGTCCTCGTTCTTGTGGACGTCAGCGCAGCCGCCGTCATGGTGGTCGCCGATTTCTGCCCCGGCGTTGTTCAGCTGGGCGATCTTGGTTTGGTCTTGGCGCAGCTTTGCCATCTTTTCGAGATAGACCTCGTCGGTGGCCTCCATGACCTCGGCCGGCATTTTGGTTTCAAGCTCGTCGAGCACCTGGGGCAGCAGCTTCTGCGCCTTCGACAGATTTTCGATGCCGCCCGTTTCTCGCAAGCCGTCAAACTCGTCCAACAGCGGCAGCGCGGGCAATGCATTGGCACCCGACAACAGCTTTTTCTTGATGCGGTCGACCTTCTCGAAGGCCGTCATCAGGTAGATGTCTTCGCCCTCCTCGAACTGCTTGCGGATTTTTTTTTGCGTTGCTGCGTCGGGGGCTCCAGCGATCACGCTTTCCATCAGCGATGAGAAGGCCTTGTCATCGAGGAAACGCCGCTGCTTGAGCAGCGTGGCCACATCCTGATCGACGCGGCTGAGCTTTTGCAGGGCGCCGTCAGGCTGGTCGATGTCTCGGTCCGCCATCGGATTGACGTTGTAGTCGGTGTTGATCGACTCCTCGATGGCGTTGTAGTCACGCGGGTAGATGTTCACATCGAAGACCCGGCCCGGCGGCTTGCCGAACTTGGCCTTGACGGCCTTGTTGAACTCGGCCGCGGCCTTCACATCGTCACCGGGGTCGCTGGAAGCGAAGGTGATGTCGATGTCGGATTCCAGGTCATTGCTGCCCGAGGTCTTGGCGATCAGCGTAGGGAACTTCTTGCGCAACTCGTCAATGAGCCGGGTGACGTACTGTCGCCGGTAGCGCCAGCAGTCCCACATGTGATCGGTCTCGAGCTTGCCGGCGTGCAGCATGTCCTTGAGCGCGAACCAGTCGAACGACATGAACCGCTCTTCGGCCGAAGTTTCGTCACCGATGGGCTCGCGCGTCTTTGCACCGGGGTCGTCGCCTACAGCATTGGCCTGAGCGGCGAGCGAGAGTGGCTGACCAGCGCCGCCGATTTCATGGATGACAAGTGCGCGCAGGGCGGCGACATCGACCGCGCCGCTCTTCGTGGCCTGCTTCATCGCGGTGATATTCGCCTTGCGCGCGCTGTCAACGTCTTTGCGCTTGGCCTTGAGTGCCGGGTCGTTCTTGACCTTGTCCACGCGCTTGGAAAGCTCTTCGACGGCCTCAGCGGCGATGCCATAGGAACCCGACTCCGCGGTCTTCAGCGCCTGCGCCCAATCTGCCTTGAAAGCCGTGCCCAGGCCCTCGTGCTCGATCGCAAAGGCGGCCTTGATCGTCGGCTCGTGGCGGCGGCAGGCGCGCACAAAGGGCGCACGGGCGTTGACGCGGCCGGCGTCTGCCACGGTTGCGACGAGGAGCTCATGGGCTTCGGGGTAACGCCCGGCTGCGGCGAGGGCGTCGGCTGCCGCCAGTCTTGAAGCTACCGCGCCGCCGCCAATCTCGGTCAGGCCGATCGCGCTACCAATGGCATCCATCGCCTTGGTGCGGGCTGCGGCATAAGCATTCTTGCGCGCAGCGTTGAGATGCTTGGCCATGTCGAAGGCTTCGGCCAGATAGTCACCCGCTTGCTTCCAGTCGTCCCATGCAGTTGACGACTCCGCCTCGGTGATTTTGCTGGCGAGCGGGCCCGGCGTCTCGCGCCCCTGGCGCAGCGCGGCATTGATCGTCGGCCAATACTGCACGCGCATCTTCTCGTAGGCGATGCGGGCTGCGTCGTCCTTGTCGGTGCCCTTGCGCGCGGCGAGCATGCTTTCGACTTCGCCCATCGGCCCGAATTTATCGAGCGCGTCCGAGGGAATTTTCTTAGGTGCCTTCGCCTTGCCAGCGAGGCCCTGGATGAAGATCGTGATGTCGGCCATGGCTTCGGCTCCAATGAGTTCAGGTGGTCAGGGCGGCGATGAGGTTCAGGCTGCCGACCGGGCTTTGCGTGTCGATGTACTCCAGCACATCGCGGTTGTCGGTGACGAAGGCGGCCAGCTCCTGGGGCGAATTGACCCCGTTGCGCAGCTTGTAAATCAAGCTGCCCAGCACCTCGAAAGCAACATTGGCCTCCTTCTGCTCGGGCGTCGGCTCCTTGAGCTTCTTGGCCTTGGCATCAGTCTTCAGCGCGTCAAGATGTTGCCTCACGGCGTTGGAAACGCTTTCCATCGGCCTCAGCCCCTTGGCCACCTTGCCGGCCAAGGGCGCGTCCGGTGCCAGCGCTTCGGCCAGCTTGTTGAGGGCCTTGTCGGCAGCCACAAAGTCGGCCTCTGAGAAGCGGGTGTCAGCGATGTCGAGAATGCCGCGCAGCTTGCCTACATCACCCTTCTTGGCGGCGACACAGTCGTTGAACTTGAGCTGCAGCTCGGCGCGGTAGGTCTCCCACAGCATGGTCTTGCCGTCAGCCGTCGTGATTTCGTGCGCGCCCAGCACGCCGCCGTAGGTTTCGGGATCGGCATAGACGCGCCAGTCACTGCCCTTGATCCAGCCGTCCTTCACTGCCGGGCCGGAGCCGTCTTCCTTCATCGTCCACATCTCAATGACCGGCGGGTCGGACAGCGGGTTCACCACCATCGAGAGGTGGGTCATGTGGTCGCCATCGCCCCAGTTGGTGTCGGCGAACACCAGACCGCGCGGCTCGATCAGCGATTTGTCCAGCCGGGCGTCCAGGCGTGTGCCGATGCCATGCTCTCGCAGGGCGGCTGCCTCGTCCTGCTTCAACGTTTCAAAGTTCGCCGCAGGCGCCGACACCGTCAGGCCAGCGGCCTTCAACGCGGCGATACGCGCCTCATCGGTTTCCAGCGCGTCATACGCCTCGCGGGTGAGCTTGAGGTCATCGTCGCCGCCGCCCAGGCCGAGCTTGCGCATCTCGGTGCGAATGGCTTTGGCAAGATCGCCCCGCGCCACGGCTTCGGCACTCACGGTGGCCAGCACCGCCTTCTCGATCGCCTCTCGCGAGCCTTCAGGTACCGCAAGTTTGCGCATCGCCGAGTCGATCAGCGGCTTGTACTCTTCCTTGGGAACAACGCGCTCCAAGATGGCCCCGGTGGCCGCGTCCATGGCGCTCTTCGTGTGCGTGTCCCTCTTTGGTGGCGTGATGTGTGCATAGCTGGTGTCGAACACCTGTCGAACCGCTGCCTTCAGCGTCGCCGAGAACTCCGTCAACGGCATCGAGGCCTTGCCCTGGGATTGGAAGTGCGCGTTGATCGAGGCGATAGCGGCAGCGCTCTTGCTGCCAAAGAGCGCGGTTGCCTTCGCGATCAGCTCAGCCGCAAGACCCTCACCGAGATTCTCAAGCGACACCGGCATGGCGCGCCGCTTTTCATTCTTCGCACCTTCCACCTCTTTGAGCTCCGCCACCACGGCGGCCGGTGTTTTGCCCTGCTTGAGCAAGGTCTGCAGCGAACTGCTGCCCGGCATGAGCGCGAAGGCGTGCGGACTGTTGGCGACCGGCACATTGGCGCTCTGTGCCGCGTCGCCGTCGGGCAATCGATTGACCAACTTGGACAGGGTATCGACGACGAAGTGGGTCAGGCCTTCGGCATCCTCGACGTTTTTATCCGCGCCGCTGACGGCATCCTTGTA
>JBBQKT010000078.1:0-11524 GCA_038327205.1 Burkholderiales bacterium
GACGAAACCCGCACGGCCATTGCCGATAGCCGTTACATCCGTCAGTCGGCACTCGCCAATCGCATCACTTACTACACGACGATGGCCGGCTGCGAGGCAGCCGTCGAGGGCATGAAGCACCAGGACGGCCTGCTGGTGCAATCCCTGCAAGAGCTGCACGCCGAACTGACCTAAAATCGGCAGCAATAACGATCCGCCGCAGCCGCTCAAGGCAACTTGGGCAGCAGCGGCGGTTTCACTTTTTTCTCTAGGTTTCTCATATGTCCACGATTCCCTTAACCGTCCGCGGCGCTGAAAAGCTCAAGGAAGAACTGCATCGGCTGAAGACCGTCGAGCGGCATGCCGTCATCAAGGCGATTGCCGAAGCGCGCGCGCAGGGCGATCTGTCTGAAAACGCCGAATATGAAGCCGCCAAGGACAAGCAGGGCTTCATCGAAGGCCGCATTCTTGAAATCGACAGCAAGCTGGCGATGGCCCAGATCATCGACCCGGCCGCCTTGGATGCTGGTGGCCGCATCGTCTTTGGCACAACGGTCGACCTGGAAGAAGAGTCCAGTGGCGCCGAAGTGACTTACCAGATCGTCGGCGAAGACGAGGCAGATTTGAAGCTGGGCAAGATCTCCATCGGCTCGCCAATTGCGCGCGCCCTGATCGGCAAGGAAGCGGGAGACGTGGCCGATGTGATGGCCCCGGGCGGCACGCGCCGCTATGAAATCGTTGAAGTCCGCTACGTTTAGTTGATGCTTCTGCGCCGCAGCCAGCCCTTGTTGGCCGCCCTTTGGGGCGGTCTTTTGCTTTGCGTGGCCTTGGTGGCTGCTCCCAGTGCGTTTGCGGTGCTGGAGCGTGCGCAAGCCGGGCTGGTGGTCGCCCGGCTGTTCGCGCTCGAGGCAAACATCAGTTTGGCGGCCGCCCTGCTCTTGATCCTGATCGAACGGCGCTTGCACGCGGCGACCGTGAGTGCCAATTTTCTGCTGCCTGCCGGGGCGCTGTTCTGCACCGTGGCGGGCTATTTTGCGCTGCAGCCCATGATGGCGGCCGCAAAAATGGGCCAGGGGAACTTGTCCTTCCTGACCCTGCACGCCATTTCTTTTGGCTTTTACGGCTTGAAGACCGTGCTGGTGCTGGCGCTCGCTTGGCGCGCCAGCAAACCAAACCCTTAATCCTGCGCCATCTTCTTGACGCTGGTGATCCGGCGCTTGGCACGCTTGATTTCACCGCCCTGAGCGATTCGCTCGTTACCCAAGACGCGCAACTTCTTGACCTGTGGCCGATGGTTGCCGCTCTTGGAGAATTTGACGATCTTGACGACACGGGGGCCGGCCGACTTGCCGTCGGCGCGTTCGGCGGCGACCGGTTCAGGAATTGGCCGCCAAAGCACCAGCAATTTGCCGATGTGTTGAATCGGCGCAGCGCTGAGCTGATCGGCCACCGTGACGAAGATCGCTTCGCGGTTGGCACGGTCGTCGGAGAAAACCCGTACCTTGATCAGCCCGTGGGCGTTCAAGGCGAGGTCGATTTCTTTGACGACGTTCGCGGTGAGTCCATCCGCGCCAATCATCACCACGGGGTCGAGGTGATGGGCGTCGGAACGTTTTTCCTTGCGCTGGGCAGGAGTCAATTGAATTACAGGCATACCCTTATTATCGGGGCAACATGAAGATCCAAACAAAAAGTAAAAAAGTCAATAAAGCGTGGCTGCACGGGCATATCAATGATCCCTACGTCCGTGCTGCGCAGCGCGACGGCTACCGGGCGCGGGCCGCCTACAAAATCAAGGAAATTGACGAGGAGCTGAAGCTGGTTCGTCCCGGCCAGGTTGTCGTTGATCTGGGTGCCTCACCTGGCGCCTGGAGCCAGTACCTGCGGCGGCGGTTCGCGCCCAAGGACGCAGGGGTCGGCGGCGCGGCGGTCGGCGAGCTGAATGGCACCATCATCGCGCTTGACATCCTTGACTTCGAGCCGATCGAAGGCGTCCAGTTTATTCAAGGTGATTTCCAGGATGAAGCGGTGCTGCATCAGTTAGAAGCGGCCCTGGGTAACAAGGCGGTTGATCTTGTGGTTTCGGACATGGCCCCCAATCTGACCGGCATCGAAGGCATGGATGCCGCCCGCATCGGCAATCTGGTCGAACTGGCGATTGAGTTTTCCAAAGCTCACCTGAAGCCAGAAGGTGCACTTGTCGCCAAGGTCTTTCACGGCAGTGGCTACACCCAGTTGGTGGAGTTGTTCAAGGCGACCTTCAAAAAGGTCAAGCCGATCAAGCCCAAGGCTTCGCGCGACCGGTCCGCCGAAACGTTTTTGATCGGCATTGGTTTACGGTGATTCACCGTAATGCCCCAAATCGGCAATCTCTATCACCGAGCAGGGGGAAGCCAATCGAGCCCGGGGGCTTGACTGGCCTAGAATTAGCCCCATATGACCTGCATGGGTGACGGTGAGCGTCATCCGGCGGGCATGGATCAAGGAGTTTCAGTGAACAATCAGTGGTTCTCGAAAGTTGCGGTTTGGGTTGTCATTGCTTTAGTGCTGTTCACTGTTTTCAAACAGTTTGATCGCAGCGCGGTGCAGGGCAAGCAAATTGGCTATTCGGAGTTTTTGGACGAAGTCCAGGCGCGCCGGATCAAAAGCGTCACCCTTCAAGAAGGCGGCGGCGGCACAGAAATTCTTGCCGAAACCAGCGAAGGCACCAAGCTTCGCGTAACGGCGACCTACCTTGACCGTGGTTTGATCGGCGACTTGCGCAACAGCGGCATCAAGTTCGATGTGAAGCCGCGCGAAGAGCAATCTTTCCTGGTGAACATGCTCATCAGCTGGGGCCCGATGCTGTTGCTGATCGGAGTCTGGGTCTATTTCATGCGGCAAATGCAGGGTGGCGGCAAAGGCGGGGCGTTCAGCTTCGGCAAGTCCAAGGCCCGCATGCTCGACGAGGCCAACAACACGACGACCTTCGCCGACGTGGCTGGATGCGATGAGGCAAAGGAAGAGGTCAAGGAACTGGTCGACTTCCTGAAAGACCCGCAAAAATTCCAGAAACTCGGCGGTCGCATTCCACGCGGCGTGCTGCTCGTCGGCCCTCCCGGCACCGGCAAGACGCTGCTGGCCAAGGCGATTGCGGGCGAGGCCAAGGTGCCGTTCTTCGCGATCTCGGGTTCCGACTTCGTTGAAATGTTCGTCGGCGTGGGCGCTGCCCGGGTGCGCGACATGTTCGAACAGGCCAAAAAGAGTGCGCCTTGCATCATCTTCATCGATGAAATCGACGCGGTCGGACGCCATCGTGGTGCCGGTCTGGGCGGCGGCAATGACGAGCGCGAGCAGACCTTGAACCAGATGTTGGTCGAGATGGACGGTTTCGAGACCAATCTCGGCGTCATCGTGATGGCAGCCACCAACCGGCCCGACATCCTGGATCCGGCCCTGCTGCGTCCAGGTCGCTTCGACCGTCAGGTTTATGTGACCCTGCCGGACGTGCGCGGCCGCGAACAGATCTTGAATGTCCACATGCGCAAAGTGCCGGTCGGGCAGGACATCCGTGCTGACATCCTGGCACGTGGCACCCCTGGTTTTTCGGGTGCTGATCTGGCCAATCTGGTCAACGAAGCCGCCTTGTTTGCAGCTCGCCGCAACGGCCGCGTCGTCGAGATGATGGACTTCGAGAAGGCCAAGGACAAGATCATGATGGGCCCGGAGCGCAAGTCGATGGTGATGGACGAGGAGGAGCGCCGCAACACGGCGTACCACGAGTCCGGTCACGCCATCATTGCGCAGTTGTTGCCCAAGCTTGACCCGGTCCACAAGGTGACGATCATCCCGCGCGGTGGTGCTTTGGGCGTGACGATTTCTCTGCCCGAACGTGATCGCTACAGCCTCGACAAGGTCCGCATGTTGAACCGCATTTCGATGCTGTTCGGTGGCCGGATTGCCGAAGAGGTTTTCATGGACCAGATGACCACCGGTGCCAGCAGCGACTTCGAGCGTGCCACGCAGACCGCCAAAGACATGGTGATGCGTTATGGCATGACCGATGCGCTGGGCCCGATTGTTTATTCGGAGAACGAGGGCGAAGTCTTCTTGGGCCGTTCGGTCACCAAGACGACCAATATGTCCGAAGACACCATGCGCAAGGTTGATGCCGAAGTGCGGCGCATCATCGATGAGCAGTACAACATCGCTCGCAAGCTGATTGAGGACAACGCCGACAAGATGCATGCGATGGCAAAGGCGCTGCTGGAATGGGAAACCATCGACGGCGAGCAGATCAAGGACATCATGGACGGCAAGCCTCCGCGTCCGCCCAAGGACTGGACTCCGCCTACTGGTGGCAATAAGCCTGACGGCGGCACACCTGCCGTCAATCCGGCCACCACACCTGCCGCTGCTTAAAGTCAACTTTGTTTTTAATCAGGGCTTGCCGTTCATGGCGAGCCCTTTTTTTATGCTTTGGCACACCACCCGTTTTCAGATTGACCTCAGCCGCCCGCGTGTCATGGGGATCGTCAATGTCACGCCGGATTCGTTTTCGGACGGCGGGCAGCATGGCTCGGCGCGCGCGGCGATCGCGCATTGCGAGCGCTTGGTGGGTGAGGGTGCAGACATCCTCGACATCGGGGGCGAATCAAGCCGGCCAGGTGCCATCAGCCTGAGCATGGAAGAGGAGTGGGCACGCATTGCGCCGGTGTTGGACGCGGCGATGAGCCTGGGTGTGGCTGTCTCGGTGGATACCTGCAAGCCCGGCGTGATGGCGCGGGCGCTGGATGCCGGGGTCGACATCATCAACGACATCCATGCTTTGCAGGCTGAAGGCGCGTTGCAGGCCATTCAGGCCCATCCGCGGGCGGGTGTGTGCCTGATGCACATGCGTGGCACCTCGGCCACGATGGCAGGGCTGACGGACTACGCTGATGTGACCGGCGAGGTGGCCGCATTTTTAGCGCAGCGTGCTGCAGCAGTGTGCGCGGCCGGTGTCGCTGCTGAGCGAATCGCTCTGGATCCTGGCTACGGCTTCGCCAAGACGACCGAGCAAAATTTCACCCTGCTGGCCAGGCAGTCCGAACTGCTGGCACTGGGCTTTCCACTGTTGGTCGGTTGGTCGCGCAAGCGCGCGATTGGCGATGTGACGGGCCGTAGCGTCGAGCAGCGCTTGGCAGGCAGCTTGGCGGCGGCTTTGGCGGCAGTGGCGCAGGGCGCCCAGATTGTGCGGGTCCACGATGTGGCGCCGACCGTGGATGCACTCAAGGTTTGGATGGCAGCCTCGGGGACAATGAATAGATATTCGACAACAACTATGGGAGGCGTGAAATGAGCGAGCGCAAGTATTTTGGTACCGACGGCATTCGCGGCACCGTGGGCCAAGGACCGATCACGCCGGACTTCATGCTGCGTTTGGGCCATGCCGTCGGCCGCGTGCTGCGCCAAAAGGGGGGCCGCCCCAGCGTGTTGATCGGTAAGGACACGCGCATTTCGGGTTACATGATCGAGTCTGCGCTGGAGGCCGGGTTTGCCTCGGCTGGGGTCGATGTGCTGCTGACCGGTCCCCTGCCCACGCCAGGTGTGGCCTACCTGACCCGCGCGTTGCGGCAGGACCTGGGCGTCGTCATCAGTGCTTCGCACAACGCATTCGCTGATAACGGCATCAAATTCTTCTCAGCCAAGGGCGAAAAGCTGTCCGAGGTTTGGGAGCTCGCCGTTGAGCAGGCTCTCGAAGAGCCGCCGAACTGGATCGACTCAGCCAACCTGGGCCGCGCTCGGCGCATCGATGACGCCCGCGGTCGCTATATCGAGTTTTGCAAAAACACCTTTGACTCCGACGGCACCTTGAAGGGCTTGAAGATCGTGGTCGATGCAGCCAACGGGGCGGCTTATCACGTGGCACCTGATGTGTTCCACGAGCTGGGTGCCGAGGTGATCTCAATTGGCTGCAAGCCCGATGGCTTCAACATCAATGCAGGGTTTGGGGCCACCGCGCCGGCTGCCTTGGTCGAGGCGGTAAAGGCCCATGGCGCCCATTACGGCGTGGCGCTCGACGGTGATGCCGACCGCTTGCAGTTGGTCGATGCCGATGGCCGCCTCTACAACGGTGACGAGCTGCTCTATGTGATGGTGGCTGACCGGCTCAGCCAGGGCCTGCGAGTTCCCGGCGCGGTCGGGACTTTGATGACGAATATGGCGGTGGAGCTGGCCATCAAGGCCCGCGATGTGGATTTCGTTCGCGCCAAGGTGGGTGACCGCTACGTGCTGGAAGAATTGGCCAAGCGGGGTTGGCAGTTGGGCGGCGAAGGCTCGGGCCATTTGCTGGCGCTGGACAAGCACACGACTGGTGACGGCATCGTCAGCGCACTGCTGATCTTGCAGGCGATCAGCCGCACCGGGCTGAGCCTGGCCGAGCAACTCGCTGAGGTCACCTTGTTCCCGCAAACGCTCATCAATGTCCGCATGCAGGCGGGGCACGATTGGCAGGGCAACACGCGCCTGGCGAAGATGCAAGCCGAGGTGAGCGCCGAACTGGGCGATCGCGGCCGGGTCTTGATCCGTGCCTCAGGCACTGAGCCGCTGCTGCGGGTGATGGTTGAAGCCAGTGACGCCGCCGTGGCGAAATCTTGCGCGCAGCGATTGGCGGACACGGTCAACGGCTGATTTGCGAGTATCAAATTGCCCATACTAAAAGCCGCCGGGGCGCGAGCCCTGGCGGCTTTTACATTGCAGAGACTGCTTACTTCTTCGGTGGCGTCAACACGCGATCGATCACATGGGCCACACCATTGGTGGCCGTGATGTCGGCTTGCTGAACCAAGGCGTCTTCGACACCGACGAAAGTGCCAGTGCGTGAGGTGGTCAGCGTCGCGCCCTGCAATGATTTGGCCGTGCCGTTTTGCACATCCGCCGCCATCAGCTTGCCACTGACGATGTGGAAGCTCAACACAGACTTCAGCAGTGCCTTGTCTTTTGCCAGCGCTTCCATGGTCTTGGCAGGCACAGCCTTGAAGGCCTCATCGCTCGGGGCGAACACGGTCAGCGGGCCTGGGCCACGCAAGGTGTCTTGCAGGCCAGCTTCGGCGACCAGACGATTGAAGGTGCTGAGGCTGGCGTCACGGCTCAAGGTGTCAGCCAAGGGGGCTGGCACTGGCGCCGTGGCGCAGGCAGTGAGGCCCAGGGTCAAGGCTGTGGTCAGGCTGAGCACCAACAGGCGCAGTGGCTTATTCATGGAGTTCTCCGGTCAAATTGCGATGACGCAGAGCTTAAATAGGCAATATGACGGTTCCGTGAATCGAATGTGACGATTTCGCGGCGATGTGGAATGATGTTGAGCTGATCGTCATGCGTGTCATGGCTCCGTCATATTCGCCTTCTACGATGCTGCACATTGCCAACCACTACAGTGACAGGTCGCCCATGAAATTTGCTAGCCAACTCCGTCAGGGATTTCTTTTCAGTGCCGCCATGGCTTTGCTGCCAATGGCGCATGCGCAGGATGTGACGGGAGCAGGTGCCTCGTTCCCAGCCCCGATTTATGCCAAATGGGCGGACGCCTACAACAAGGCGATCGGCGCCCGGATCAATTACCAATCGGTCGGTTCCGGTGCTGGCATCAAGCAGATCACTGCCAAGACCGTGGATTTTGGCGCGTCGGATGCCCCGCTGAAGGATGAGCAACTGGCCAAGGACGGCTTGATTCAGTTTCCCACGGTGATCGGCGGCGTTGTGCCGGTGGTCAATATCAAGGGCATCAAGCCCGGCCAGATCAAGTTGACCGGCGCGGTACTGGGTGACATCTATCTTGGCAAGATCACTAAATGGAATGATGCTGCGCTGACGACACTGAACCCCGGCGTGCCATTGCCGGATGCCGCGATCGCGGTGGTGCGTCGCTCAGACGGCTCGGGAACCAGCTTCTTGTTCACCAACTATCTTTCCAAGTTGAACGCTGACTGGAAGAGCAAGGTCGGCGAGGGCACGGCGGTTAACTGGCCGACTGGCCTCGGCGGCAAGGGCAATGAGGGTGTGTCTGCCTATGTGCAGCGCCTGCCGAACTCGATTGGTTATGTTGAGTACTCATACGCCAAGCAAAACAAGATGTCGCATGTGCTGATGCGCAATCAGGCTGGCGTCTATGTCGCCCCGAGCGAAGAGGCTTTCAAGGCGGCTGCTGCCGGTGCCGATTGGGCCAAGAGCTTCTACCAAGTGCTGACCGAGCAAGCAGGCAAGGACAGCTGGCCCATCACCGGTGCCACGTTCATCTTGATGCACAAACTGCAGGACAAGCCTGCCAGTGGCACCAGCACCCTGAAGTTCTTTGACTGGGCGTATGTCAACGGCGACAAGATGGCTGACGACCTGGACTATGTGGCCCTGCCTGCCGTGGTCAAGGATCTGGTTCGCAAGCAGTGGGCTGACAATTTGAAAGACAGCGCTGGCAAGGCCATCGCCTACAAGTAAGCGTCGACTGGCCCGGTGCGTACCGACGTACGCACCGTCCGATTTATTGAACGTTTGCGGAGGTCCTCTTGGCCGCCATACTCCCCGCCAATTCTTTAGACAAGAGCGACCGCGCCGAGCGAGTTCAACCTAAAAACGCACCGCCTGCACGGCGCCGAGTGGCGCCTTGGGCTGACGGCTTTTTCGCGATCCTGACCCAGAGCGCAGCGTGGCTGACGCTGGCCTTGATGGCCGGCATCATCGGCTCTTTGCTGGTCGGCGCAGCCCCGGCAATCCGTGAATTTGGCCTGGCCTTTTTGTGGACCAGCGAATGGGATCCGGTGCAGGAGAAGTTCGGCGGCCTGGTCATGATTTACGGCACGGTGATGAGCTCGTTCATTGCGCTGTTGATCGCTGTGCCCGTCAGCTTTGGTATCGCCATTTTCCTGACCGAGTTGTCGCCCAACTGGTTGAAGCGCCCGCTCGGTATTGCCGTTGAACTGCTGGCGGCCGTGCCTTCGATTGTTTACGGTATGTGGGGTTTGCTGGTGTTTGGCCCGATTCTGGCCACCTACGTGCAGCAGCCGCTGCAGGTGCTGCTGAACGGCGTTCCCTTCCTGGGGAGCTTGGTGACCGGGCCGCCGGTAGGTATCGGTATTTTGTCGGCTGGCATCATCCTCGCCATCATGATCATTCCGTTCATCGCCTCGGTGATGCGCGACGTGTTCGAAGTGACGCCGCCGATGTTGAAGGAGTCTGCGTACGGGCTGGGTGCTACCACCTGGGAGGTGGTACGCCATGTCGTACTGCCCTACACCAAGACCGGCGTCGTTGGTGGTGTGATGTTGGGGCTGGGGCGCGCCCTGGGCGAGACGATGGCGGTCACTTTCGTGATCGGCAACATGAACCAGCTCAATTCGGCCTCGGTGTTCGAGGCGGCCAACAGCATTACCTCCGCTTTGGCGAATGAGTTTGCAGAAGCCGGCCCCGGCCTTCATCAGGCCTCCTTGATGTATCTGGGCTTGGTGCTGTTCTTGATCACCTTCGTGGTGTTGGCCTCTTCCAAAATTTTGCTGTCACGACTGAAGAAGAGTGAAGGAGCACGGACATGAGCAGCTCTACAAGAACGAGCACGGTCAGTGCGGGCCGCTTGCAGATGCACAACAAGCGCAAGCGCATCAACGCTGTCGCCTTGAGTCTGTCACTGGGCGCCATGGCTTTTGGGGTGTTCTGGTTGATCTGGATTTTGTTCGAGACGATCTATTTGGGCATCGGCGGCTTGAATCTGGCCACCTTCACCCAGATGACGCCGCCACCGATGGCCGAGGATGGTGGCCTTGCCAACGCGATCTTCGGCTCCGCGATGATGGTGGGTATGGCTACCTTGCTGGGCACGCCCATCGGCGTGTTGGCCGGTGTCTATCTGGCCGAATACGGGCAGAAGACCTGGCTGGGCAGCACGGTGCGCTTCATCAACGACATCTTGCTGTCTGCGCCCAGTATCGTCATCGGTCTTTTCATCTATGCGATGGTGGTGGCCAAGCTGAAGAGCTTTTCGGGATTTGCGGGCGTACTGGCCCTGGCGCTGATCGTCATTCCGGTGGTGATCCGCACGACCGAGAACATGCTCAGCCTGATCCCCAACGCCCTGCGCGAAGCGGCCTATGCCCTGGGAACGCCGAAGTGGAAGGTCATCTTGTCGGTGACCTTGAAGACCGCACGGGCTGGCGTGCTGACCGGTATCTTGCTGGCTGTCGCCCGCATCTCCGGCGAGACCGCACCCCTGTTGTTCACGGCCCTTTCCAACCAGTTCTGGACGTCGAACCTGGGTGAGCCGATGGCCAGCCTGCCGGTGACGATTTTCAAGTTCGCCATGAGCCCTTACGAGAACTGGCAGAAGCTGGCTTGGGCAGGCGTTTTCATCATCACGATGGGTGTGCTGCTGCTGAATATTCTGGCGCGCGTGCTTTTCAAGAACAAACATTAAGCAAGAAAGACAGACAGACATGGATGCCAAAGTCGATCTGCTGGTTACCGAACGCCCGAAGTTGTCGGTGCGCAACCTCAACTTCTATTACGGCTCGTTTCACGCCCTGAAGAACATCAACCTCGACATCCCCGAGAAGAAGGTCACTGCCTTCATCGGTCCGTCGGGCTGCGGCAAGTCCACCTTGCTGCGCACCTTGAACCGCATGTTCGAGTTGTATCCGGAGCAGCGTGCCGAGGGTCAGATCCTGCTCGACGGCGACGACATCCTGCAAAGCGGCGACGATGTGTCGCTGATCCGCGCCAAGATCGGCATGGTCTTCCAGAAGCCGACGCCGTTCCCGATGTCGATCTACGACAACATCGCCTTTGGGGTGCGTTTGTTCGAGACCCTGCCGCGCGTCGAAATGGACGAGCGGGTCGAATGGGCACTGAAAAAAGCGGCGCTGTGGACCGAGGTCAAGGACAAGCTCAGCCAGAGCGGCTCCGGCTTGTCCGGTGGGCAGCAGCAGCGCCTGTGCATTGCGCGCGGCATTGCGATCAAGCCCGAGGTGCTGCTGCTCGACGAACCTTGCTCGGCGCTGGATCCGATTTCCACCGGCAAGATCGAAGAACTGATTCACGAGCTGAAAAATGACTACACCGTAGCCATCGTGACGCACAACATGCAGCAAGCCGCGCGCTGCTCGGACTACACGGGCTATATGTATCTGGGTGATCTGATCGAGTTTGGCCCCACGGCCGAGTTGTTCATGAAGCCCAAGCGCAAGGACACCGAAGACTACATCACCGGCCGTTTCGGCTGAGCCAGGGAGAGCTGACATGAGCGACAAACATCTGTCCACGCAATTTGATAGCGAACTGAGCGGCATCTCGACGCGCGTGCTCGAAATGGGCGGTCTGGTGGAGTCCCAGGTCGCGCAGGCTGTGCTGGCGCTGACCACCTTCAGCGGAGAAATCGCCAGCACCGTGCTGCACCACGAGGAGCGCGTCAACTCGATGGAAGTCGAGATCGACAGCGAACTGTGGACCATCATTGCGCGACGCCAGCCGACGGCACGCGATCTGCGCTTGCTGATCGCCATCTCCAAAACCACGGCCAACCTCGAACGGGCCGGTGACGAAGCGG
>JBBQKT010000079.1:0-11517 GCA_038327205.1 Burkholderiales bacterium
AAATCGGTGTAGTCGCCGATGCGGCAGGGCAGCGCCATTTCGGCCTCGGCCTGGGGCAGTGTCGGCAGCGGTGGGCTGCCCTGTTGCAGCGCCTTGAAGATGGCATGTCGGGCGGCAAGGCGCTCGGCCGGCGGCAGGGCCATAAAGGCGTTGAGCTTGCCCTGCGCCAAGACCGCCAAGCCGTGTGCGCCAAGGCCGTCATTCCCGCGCAGGCGAGAATCCAGTGGCTGCTCGCCCGCCTGCTGGCTCCCCGCCTGCGCGGGGATGACGAGCTGCTTGATATCCAAAATTTGATCGCCAATCGCCACGCCAATGCGCCAGGGCTCGTTCCTACCGGCACGTCGAAAACAGCCATACGGCAGGTTTTGAACGGGGAAGTCGCCGCCTTCTTCGTTGGCCGATACGACCCAGCTCAGCGCGGCGGGATCGTGGGTGTGGTCGAGGCTCATCGGCTTGCTTTCAGAAAATTGTCATCGAGGCCCTGCCAGCAATCGGCATAGCTTGCCTCCAGGCCCACATGGCCCAGCGCCCAGGCGGTGGGCCGCAGACGCCAGCGGGTCTCCATCATGAAGGCCAGGGTGTTGTCGAGTTTTTGCGGCGCGAGCGCGGCCGACGAGGCCCGCTCGAAGGCCTCGGCATCCGGCCCGTGCGGCACAAAGGCGTTGTGCAGGCTGATGCCGCCGGGCTTGAAGCCCTCGGGCTTGGCGTCGTATTGCCCCATCACCAGGCCCATCAACTCGCTCATCACATTGCGGTGGAACCAGGGCGGGCGGAAGGTGTCTTCGGCCACCAGCCAGCGCGGCGGGAAGATGACGAAATCCAGATTCGCCCAGCCAGGCGTGTCGGACGGTGAGGTCAGCACGGTGAAGATGCTGGGGTCAGGATGGTCGACGCTGATGCTGCCGAGGGTCATGAAGTGCGCCGTGTCGTACTGGTACGGGCACAGATTGCCGTGCCAGGCGACGACATTGAAGGGCGTGTGGGCCTGCTGCGCGGTCCACAGCTCACCGCCATATTTTTTGACGATCTCGTAAGCGCCGGCTTCGGTCTCGTGCCAGGCAACCGGGGCCTGAAAGTCGCGCGGATTGGCCAGGCCGTTGGAGCCGATCGGGCCCAGCTCGGGCAGGCGCAGGGCGGCGCCGTAGTTCTCGCAGACATAGCCGCGCGACGGGCCGTCGACTTCCACCTTGAAGGCGATGCCACGCGGGATCAGGGCGATCTGGCCGGGGATGATGTGCAGGCGACCCAGCTCGGTCGTGATGTGGAGTGCGCCCTGCTGCGGCACGATCAGCAGTTCGCCATCGGCATTGACCAAGGCGCGGCGCGCCATGCTCTGGTTGACCAGATAGAGGTGGGCGGCCATGCCCATCTGCGCGTCCGGGTCACCATTCAGCGCCACGGTGCGCAGGCCATCGATGAAGTCCAAAGGTTCCGCCGGAATCTCGGTCGGCGCCCAGCGCAGCGGGTCGGGCGGCGAGGCCTCGCCACCCGCCGCGCCGGTCTTTAGATACGGCTGCGCCAAGGGCTGGTAGCCGCCGACCAGCACCGAAGGCTGGCGTCGATACAGCCATGAACGCCGGTTGTCCGCTCGCGGCGCGGTGAAGGCCGCGCCGGACATCAGCTCGGCGTAAAGGCCATGGGCCACCCGCTGCGGGCTGTTGCGGCCAAGGGGCAGAGCGCCGGGCTCGGCCTCGCTGGCATGTTGGTTGCCAAAACCGGATTGAAAGTTCAATTCATTCATAAGGGCTCGATGCGGGCGAGGGTCAGCGCTTCGCGCAGGACGGCGCGGTCGCCGATGTGGTTGGCCAGGATCAGGACAAGTCGGGCGAGCAAGGCGTCAGCTTGGGCCTCACTCAAACCGCGCTGGCTGGCAATCAGTTCGTCGTAGAAGCCGTCGGGGTCTTCAAGGTTCGGTTGGCGGTTCAACTGCGCGTCATGCCGGTGCAGGCTGGCATCCGGGGCAGTCGGCGTCTGCAACGAGTTCTGGATTCCAGCCTGCGCTGGAATGACGGTAGGGCCCAGGCTGCGTTGCACAGCGGCCGCGACCTTGGCCGCGTCAAAAGACCGCCAGCGCCCGGCCACAACTTGGTCGGGG
The DNA here is from genome assembly GCA_038327205.1 of Burkholderiales bacterium. Lineage (GTDB taxonomy): Bacteria > Pseudomonadota > Gammaproteobacteria > Burkholderiales > Burkholderiaceae_C > Paucibacter_A. The sequence goes on from JBBQKT010000079.1 coordinate 2,096, forward strand.
CGGATCAGGTAGCAGGTGCCGGGCTGTCCGTCGTACCGCTCGGTCAAAACAGGGCCCACCGCCACCACGGTCGGCAGCGTGGAAGCGACCTCGCCGAAGCTCAAGAGCGCGAAGCCGCGACCGAGTTTTTCAAGCAACCAGCCCTCGCCCAGCGGCGCATCGACGGCCGGGCAGCCCGGAGCCACACCGCCCGTGAACGCACCTTCTTCATCCGCCGTCAGCAGTGCCGAATCGACGTAGGGCGTCGGCATCGACAGCCGCCCGCTGTTCACGAGCGGCCGCGCAAAGGGCTCGGTCTTGGCGAGCGACAAGACCGCATCGCGCAGCCGCAGCGAGGCGCGGGTCTTGGGGCTGATGAAATCGGTGGCGCGGGTCGATTGGCGGATGTTGTCGTCGGCAGCGTCGGCGCGTTCGGCGTGATAGCTGTCCAGCATTGCGTCCGGCGCCTCGCCCTTGATGACGGCGGCGAGCTTCCAGATCAGGTTGTCCACGTCCTGCACGCCGCTGTTCGCGCCGCGCGCGCCGAAGGGGGAGACCTGGTGCGCCGCATCACCGGCGAACAGCACACGGCCGTGGCGGAAGTTCTGCATCCGGCGGCAGGCGAACTGGTAGACCGACACCCATTCCAGCTCGAACTCGGCGTCCGGCCCCAGCATCGCCTGAATGCGCGGAATCACGCGCTCGGGCTTTTTTTCCTCGGCGGCATCGGCATCGCGTCCGAGCTGAAAATCGATGCGCCAGACGCCGTCGCATTCCTTGTGCAGCAGCACCGATTGGCCGGGGTGGAACGGCGGGTCGAACCAGAACCAGCGCTCGGTGGGGAAGTCGCCGCCTTTCATCAGCACATCGGCGATCAAGAAGCGGTCTTCAAACACCTGGCCCTCGAAATCCAGGCCCATCAGTCCGCGTGTGTCGCTGCCCGCGCCGTCACAGGCAATCAGCCAGTCGGCGCGCATCGCGAACACCCCGTCGGGGGTCTGGACGGTCAGATCAACGCCCTCCTCGCCGGGCTGCAGGCCGATCAGCTGATGCTTCCAGCGCAGCTCAATCAGCGGCTGCAACTGGCAGGCGCGGACTAATTTTTCTTCCAGGTGGTACTGCTGAAGATTGACCATCGCCGGCAGCTTGTGCTGGTCTTCGGGCAGCAGGTTGAACTGGTAGGCCAGCTCGTCCTTGAAGAAGACCTTGCCGACCTGCCAGCGCACACCGTGGGCAGCCACCGCCTCGCCGACGCCGAGGCGGTCCCAGATCTCCAGCGTCCGCTTGGCATAGCAGAGTGCCCGCGAGCCCTGGCTGACGGTGTTGTTGTCATCGAGCACGACGACCGGGATGCCGCGTTGCGCCGCATCGAGCGCCGCCGTCAGCCCGACCGGCCCCGCCCCGATGATCACCAACGGCCGCCGCTCGGCCAGCCCGGAGCGCTGCTCCAGGCTTTGTCGGTAGGCGTACTCGGGGAAGGTATAGGTCTTCAGCATCGCTTCAGCTGCCTTCGAGCGCCTGCCACATCGCGATGTCGCGCTCGGCCGTCCAAATGCGTGGGTCGGGGTACTGGGTGGCCTCGTCGTAGGCACGGGTCACATCGAAGGGCATGCAATGGGCAAAGATCACCCATTGGCCGTACTTGGGCGCCAGCGCGGCATAGGTGTCGCGGTAGGCGGTCTTCAAATCGAGCCCGGCGCTGGCGGCGACCTTGACGGCGGCATACAGCTCGCTGACAAAGGCCCGCGTGCTGGCCAGCCCGGCGCTGACTTGCTCGCGCGTTTGCAGCGCGGGGCCGCGGCCAGGCACCAGCTTTTCGGGTTGCAATGCCGCTAGCCGATCGAGCGTGGTCGGCCAGTCGCTGAAATAGGCGTCGCCGGCATAGGGTGTGGCATCAAATTCAACCAGATCGCCGCTGAACAGCACCTTGTCCTGCGGCAGCCAGACGACCGTGTCGCCCTTGGTGTGGCCGCGCCCGAGTTGCAAGATCTGCACCTCCAATTTGCCCAGCCACATCGTCATCTTGCCGGTGAAGGTCATGGTCGGCCATGTCATGCCCGGCGGCACCGACTCGACGTTCTGGAACAGGCGCGGGAAGCGGCCAATCTCGCTCGCCTTGTCCTGCTCACCCCGCTCAACGATCAGGTCATAGGTGTCCTGGCTGGCGATGATCTGCTCGCCTCCTTCAGCCATGTAGGCCGAGGCACCCAGCACCCGCACCGCGTGATAGTGGCTCAGCAGCACATACTTGATCGGCAAGTCGGTCACCTCGCGGATGCGGCGAATCACGTCGGCCGCCATCACCGGCGTGGCCTGCGTGTCGATCACCATCACCGCGTCGTCGCCGATCACGATGCCGGTGTTCGGGTCGCCCTCGGCGGTGTAGGCATAGGCATGCTCGGACAGCTTGTCGAAGCTGACCTTTTTGACTTCAAGGTCAGCGTGGGAGGCAAAAGTTTTGACGGTCATGGTGGCAGCTCGACAAGTGGAGCTTGAATTTATCTAAAGCAAATTGATTTGTCCATGTTTAATTTTCACGGCAGAATCTGGCGATGACGAAGGACACGATCAGCAGCAGCCCACGTGGCATCCAAAGCATCGAGGTCGGCGGCCAACTGCTGATCGCCCTAGCCCACCATGGCCGGCCGCTGGCTTTGAAGGATCTGGCGGCGGCGGCCGGCATGGCGGCGGCCAAGGCCCACCCTTACCTGGTCAGCTTCATCAAGATCGGGCTGGTGGAGCAGGACGGCAGCAAGTACGGCTTGGGCCCGTTGGCCTTGCAACTGGGTTTGATCAGTCTGCAGCAGTACGACCCGGTGCGGCTGGCGACGCCACGCATCGAGGCGCTGGCCTTGGAGATCGGTCACACGGTGGCGATTGCGGTCTGGGGCAACCGGGGGCCGACGATTGTTCGGGTGGCCGAAGCGCCGAGCCCGGTGCACATCAGCATGCGACACGGCACGGTGATGAGCCTGCGTGGCACGGCGTCTGGGCGGTTATTCACGGCCCATCTGCCGCCGAACACCATTGCAGAGCTTCAGGCCGAACCTGGCTCCCCGCTCGGCGCGCACGTGCTGACGGCGATCCGCGAGGCCGGCCTGGCCAGTTCGCAGGATGGTGTGGTGATGGGGGTCAGCGCTTTGGCTGTACCGGTGTTTGACGATCAGCGCCGCATCGTCCTGAGCCTCACGGCCATCGGCCCGAGCGGCAGTTTCAACCTGGACTTGAATGGCCCCATCGCCCTGGCGCTGCGCCGTGCCGGAATCGGCCTGTCGCAACAACTCGGTTGGCGAGCCGATTCATTTACTGACGCAGCTTGAGCATCATCGACGCCTCGTCGGCCGCCGAATAGAAGTGAGGGAACAAGGTGCGGGTCGTGGACGCCAGTTCAGGCCGGCCGGCAAAGCGTTCGACCTGTTGGCTGCCCCACACCAGATCCAGCGTCATCAGCACGGCCTCGGCATTGACGCGCGGGTTCAAACGGGCCTCGCTGCGCACCTGGAAACCCAACATGCGGCGATAAAACGCCACATGCCTTGGGTTCACTTCAATCACCAGGAGCTCACAACCGGCCAAACGGTGGGCATGCAGATAGGCCAGGTGAAACAGGCGGGCCAGCACCGGCTTGTTGTCGCGGGCATCGTGATCAACCGCCAGCCGTGTGAACTCGCAAAGACGCAGCCCCCCAGAGCGCAACTCAGCCAGTTCGTTCCCAAAGACAGCATCGGCATTGAAGCCTCGCTTCGACTCGAAACGCACGGCAATCGTGCCCACCGTGCGCTCGCCTTGAAAGGCGGAACAGACGGTCATCGCGTCGTCGGTGTGAACCGTCAACTGATCGTTCAGCTGGTTGCTGATGTAACCCTTGTCAGCGTAACAACGCGCCACCAGGCGGCTGGCGCTGTCTTGGTATTCGTCTTTTGCGGTCCTGATTGAAAACCCGGCCATTGCCGGACGAATGTCACTCGCTGCTTCAAAATTCATCAGTCCCTGCCTGTTTCAACGCGCTGTCAATACCCCGAACGGGGGGAGTGAGATCAGCATAACCAGAGATCTGTGAATTAATACCCGGTAAAACATTTGATTACGAAAGAAATCCCTAGGTTGTCGGATTCAACATGTCAGTGCGCTGGCGCACAGAAGCAAAAAAGGCTGCCTTAGGCAGCCAATTCACACCTGATCAGTCGCGCAAGGCTCAGACAGCTTCGGTCGCGGCGAGCTGGCCGTATTGGTTGGCCAGGCGGGTCATATTGCCCATGGAAACGCGGTGCATTTCGAGCAGGGACAACAAGCCGCTGCGGTGCATGGCGCCGATCTTTTCGTCCGGCAATTCCGCCAGCTTCTTCTCGTCCACGGCCAGGAAACCTTCAACGTCGAGCTTCTCGCCGTTCGGCAGGGTGGCTTCAAAGCGCATGTCCTGCAGCAAGTCCAGCTCGGCCAATTGCTGGCACATCACGCGGGTGCGTTCGGCTTCTTGCTCGAAGCTTTCCAGGAAGCTCTTGGCATTGAGCAAGAACTCGGTCGGCTGCCCGTCGGCGGCAAACAAAGAACTGCCTTCGGTCTCAGAAAAACCAGCCCATTCGCTGTCGTAACAGACGGCGACGGTGTCGGAGTTCTGCTCAATGCGGGCCATCGCAAACGGATAGCGGCGCAGGAAGGCGGGCACATAGTTGCCGGTCCATTTGTCGCCTTTGACAAACAGGTTGCTGCCGGGCTTGAGGCCCAGCACGGCCAAGGGCGCAATCGCCTGCAAGCTGCCGTCGGTCGGGGCTTCGCCCACACGAACAAACACGACCGGGTATTCCTTGCAGGCCTCGGCAAATTCCACCACGGCCAGGAACAATGAGTTTTGCCCGACCACGCGGGGCACGACAGGCAGATTCGTGTTCAGGCGCAGGTTTTTATGCACCTCGCGGTCCAGCGGCACCAGATTGCCGTACAGCGCCGGAATTGTGTTGTTGTTGCTCGTCGTCATTGTTTGTTCACTCCATCCATCGCCAGTCGACTGACCAGCACTTTGTCCACACGCTTGCCATCGAGATCGATGACCTCGAAGCGCCAAGCATTCCACTCCACCACATCGGCCGTTTGCGGCAAACGCCCCAGCAGCAGCATCACCATGCCGGCCAGGGTGTTGTAGCGCCCACGATCCTCTTCGGGCAGTTCCTTGACGCCCAGATGGTCCTTCAGCTCGGTCACCGGGATCAGGCCGTCAAGCAGCCAGCTCCCATCCTCGCGTTGTACCGCCCAGGCATCGCCATCGCTGGGCGCGTTGAACTCGCCCGCAATCGCTTCCAGCACGTCGCGCACCGAGATCACGCCCTGCACTTCGCCGTATTCATCCACCACAAACACCAGCGGCGCGTCGGAAGCACGGAACTGCTCGAGCAGTTCCATGCCCGACAGCGTCTCCGGCACAAACACCGGCGCTTCCAGCCCCTCGACCAGGGACAGCGGCTGTCCGCTGAGCGCTCTCTGCAACAACGCCTGCGCCGACACAATGCCCAGCACATCGCCCAGATCGCCGCGGCACACCGGGTAGCGGCTGTAGCCATGGGCACGCATCACATCAAGCACCTGCTCGGCGCCATCGTCCACATCAAACCAGGCGATTTCGCCGCGTGGAATCATCATCGAACCGATCGGTCGGTCATCCAGCCGGAACACATTGCGCACCATCTGGTGCTCATGCGCCTCAATCACGCCGGCATCGCGCCCCTCGTCCAGGCTGGCCGCAATTTCTTCTTCGGTCACGCCGCGCTGCGCCCGCCCGCCGAGGCCCATCAGCCCCAGCACCGCCTCGGTCACAAAGCTGAGCGACTTGACCAAAGGGCGCGCCACCATCGACAGAAAATTCATAGGCGGCGCGACCAGCCGCGCCACCGTTTCCGGGTAAATCTGCCCCACCCGCTTGGGCACCAGCTCACCGAACACAATCGTCAACACGGTGATGATGACCACCACCAGCGCGGTCGACGTGATTTGAGCCGCGTTGGCTGGCAGATGAAATGTGCCAACCAGCCACGCCGATAGCGGCCCCGAAAACGCCGCGTCTCCGACGATGCCGTTGAGCACGCCGATCGAGGTGATGCCGATCTGCACGGTCGAGAGAAATTTGGTCGGGTTCTCATGCAAATCCATCGCTGCCTGAGCGCCGGATTCGTCACTTTCGACCATCACCTGCAACCTGGCCTTGCGGCTGGCCGTCAAGGCCATTTCAGACATGGCGAACAAGCCGTTGAGCAAAATCAAAAAGAGAACGAGCGCGGTATCCATTGAAGGCGCACGAGGTGACGGGATAACCCTGGCCGTGCGCGGTCGATTGCAAGAGGGCGTAAGACTAGCAGATGCGTTTGACATTTCCGACAGCACAATCCCGCAATGGCGACCTACCTGATCGGCGATATCCAGGGCTGCTGCACGGCGTTGCAGCGGCTTTTGGCGAAATTAGAGTTTTCACCCTCGCGTGACCACGTCTTCCTGCTGGGAGATCTCGTCAACCGTGGCCCGGCGTCTCTTGCCACCTTGCGGCTGCTGCAGAGCCTCGGCTCAGCAGCCACCTGCCTGCTCGGTAACCACGACCTGCACCTGCTCGCCGTCGCCCACGGCATTCGTCCTGCGAGCCGTGGCGATACGGTGGCCGAGCTCCTCGGCGCTCACGACCGAGAAGCCCTGCTCGACTGGCTGCGCCAGCAGCAGATGGCCGTTCATGCGCAGGGCTGGCTGATGGTGCATGCCGGGGTCGTGCCGCAATGGGATCTGGCCCAGACCCTGGCCCTGGCTGCCGAGGTCGAAGCCGTGCTGCGTGGCCCCGACCTGCCGGCTTTCCTGCGCACGATGTACGGCAATGAACCCGACCATTGGGATGAGGGTCTCAGCGGCCCCGGCCGCCTGCGCTTCATCGTCAATGTGCTGACCCGCATCCGCTTTTGCGATGCCAAGGGCCGGCTCGACTTCAAAACCAAGGACGGTGCTGCTGGCGCCCGCAGCGGATTCACGCCGTGGTTCGAAGCCCCAGCGCGCCGCACCGCCGCCACTCCGATGGCGTTTGGCCACTGGTCAACGCTGGGAATCATCAACCGCCCCGACCTGCTCGCCCTGGACACCGGCTGCGTCTGGGGCGGGCGCTTGAGCGCCATGCGGGTCGATGGCGGGCGGCGGGAACTGGTGCAGGTGGACTGCGAACAGGCTCAAGTGCCGGGCAGCTAGAATGCGCACTCTTCGCGGGTTCGCTCACCCGCAGCAAGACTTGGAAGTGTGGCCGAGCGGTTTAAGGCACCGGTCTTGAAAACCGGCGAGGGTTTGCGCCCTCCGTGAGTTCGAATCTCACCACTTCCGCCAGACATCAAGCAAACACGGGCCCTAGCGGCCCGTGTGTCGTTTCTACCCACATTTCAGTGCCTAGCTGGGTGCGTCTCTTGGTGTGGTGCCAGTGTCTGCCGCGCAACAACTACCTCGATAAACCGACCCAGCCGAACGAGGTACATCTTCCGAAGCAAGGCACGCAGCCGCCAGCGCACATCGGCATCGACGCGTACTGCGCTACGCAAGCGGGCGTTCCCCGGGCCGCTGCTGGCACTGGGCCGAGACGGCTATGTTGCCGCACCGGTGTTGCTGAAACCGATGGTCGACGAGAACACTTGTTGTGGCCGTGTAGTGCGGATTGCCTGCACAGATCAGAGTTGCGACCCGAGCACAGACGCGAAGCGCTCAGCGAGCTTTTCACGCCACGGACGTTCGCGCCAGGCCGTCAAGCCAACGACGCGCGAGTGCGTCAGGTCATCGTCGAAAATCCGCGTTTGCTGCGCTGCAAACTCGGCACTCACGATATTCAGCGTGGCCTCGTCGTTCAGTCGAAATGAGCGGTTGTCGAAATTGGTCGACCCGACCGAGACCAGCAGGTCGTCGACGATCATTACCTTGCAGTGGTACATCGTCGGCTGGTATTCGGCAATCAGCGCGCCTGCGGCCAGCAACGGGCCCCAGCGGGCGCGCGAGGCGCTGCGCACGGTCTCGCTGTCGATGTGCGGGCCCGGCACGATGATGCGCAGCTTGACCCCGCGTTTCATGGCGGCGACCAGCGCGTTGGTGGCAAGCTCGTCGGGCACGAAATAGGCTGCCGAGAGATCGATCGAACGGGATGCGGCGGTGATCGCCAGCAGGTACATCAGCTGCATGCTTTCGCTGCCACCGCTGGGCGAGCTGCTGAACATTTGTGCCAAGCCGCTGCCGACTTCGGCCAGCGGAGGGAAATACGCGGGGCCGTGCAGCACTTCGCCGCTCACCTTGATCCAGTTGTCGAGAAACACCGCCTGCATCTGCGCGACCACCGGACCTTCGACCTGAAAGTGGCTGTCGCGCCAATGCTCGGGGTCCTGCGCCGCACCGGTCCACAACGGCGCTATTCCCACACCGCCGGTGAAGCCGATGTGGCCATCGACGACCAGCAGCTTTCGGTGCGTGCGGTTGTTCAGGCGGCCGAGATGCGACCAATGCGGTGGGTGGAATTTATGGATTTGCACACCGGCCGACTTCATCGTGTCGAGCAGCGCGTCGTCCATCTTCGCGCTGCCGACCCAGTCGAGCAGCACGTGCACCTTGACGCCGCTGCGCGCTCGGTCGGCCAATGCCTGCGAGAACTCGCGGCCGATATCGCCCGACCAATAGATGTAGGTCTCGAAGGTGATGGTCTTGGTGGCGCCACGGATTGCGGCCAACATCGCGGGAAAGATCTCGTCGCCGTTGCGCAGCACGCCAACCCGGTTGCCGGGCAGGAATTGCGGACCGAGCAGTGCGCCGAGTTCCTGGTGGAAACGCGGGTCGCTGAGCTCATAGAGGCGCTCGATGTGCCGCTCGATTTTCTTCTCGCCGCCAATAAAATTGAACGCGAGCACCACGAGGATCAAAGTCAGCACCACGGCGCAGCCAGCAAGCGCGAGCGGATGTCGTTTGAGGGTAGCAATACTCATCATCGTCACTGTCTGGTTTATCACCTGCCAACGTCAGGCCAACGACCGCACTGTGGCTTCGCGTGCCCACTGCCGCGTGTTGGCCGCCGTGATGAGGGCGGCCATATTGCGGGCATCGACGGCACCCGCGTCAAGCTCCACTCCGGCTGGCATCAGGAGTTGTTGATCGCCCGCATCGACACCGATGGCCATCTGATAACCGAAGGCGTCACTCGCAAAGTCGAGTGCTGCGGCCTCAGTGCCAAGGACGATCGCAAGCGTATCGAACAGCACTGCCCGAGTGCCCGCCAGTTGCCCGCCGGTCAAGAGCCACTGGCCATCGGCGAACACAACGCCGCCGACCTTCAGCGCGTCGATTTTGACCGTGGCGCTGGCCTTCTCCGCAGCAGCCCGCGCCGACGCCATCAGCTTGCTGGCGGAGCCATCGCCAAGCCGGACGCCGACGCAACGCCCTTGCTGGGTGTCCTTCATCGT
>JBBQKT010000080.1:0-11451 GCA_038327205.1 Burkholderiales bacterium
ACCAGGAAGGACACGTTCAGGATGTGGATCTGGTCGGGCAGGATCTGCTGCCCGAAGCGGCCCGGGAAGGTGGCGATGGTGTCGAAGGCGAGTGAACCGCAGATCAGCGCAGGCATGCAAGCTCCAGCAAGACGCACCGCCAAGGGCACGCCCGGCAAAGGGTGTCAGGGATAGAAGGGCTCGATCGTATAGCCGGCCACCGAGCGGTCGCCCGTGCCCAGCGTGGCTGCGAGCGGCAATTCCGCACCGGCCGGCAGGCTCTGTGCCGCGGCGCCCAGCTCTGACGCGCGCAGCACACGCCGCGCGACCACCCGGCCCTGCGCATCGTTGAGCACGAGGTCGAAGGCCGGCAGCATCAGCGCGACAGGTTCGCGGTTGCGCAGCACCACCGCCAGCCGCATCAGCGTGCTGCCCTCGACCCGTGTGAGCGCGCTGCTCTCCACCGCCAGCCCGTCGATGCGACGCAGCGGCTCGACACGGCAGCTGGCCATGCGGCACATCGACTCGAGCGCCGGACGCATGCCGGGCGAGCCCGCCGCGATGCGGTCGCGCCAGTGCAGCGCAGCCTGGGCCGCCAGCAGCGCCATGCCCAGCAGCACCGCGCCGCCAAGCAAGGCGCGTCGTCGTGGTGAGCGCCAGCGTGCGACTCGCTCGGCGTCGCGCACGAAGCCCGGTGTCTGCGCGGGCGGGTCGGCGCGCAGCTCCTCCAGCGGCGGCAACGCAGCCGTCGACTCGGCAAACTGCGGCAGCGGCTCGCGCGGCAGTGGGTCGGCGGCAGGATTTTCGGGCTGGGCAGCGACCGCCATGACTTCGAGCGCGGCAGCGACCGCCATGACATCGGGCGTGGCCTGGGACGCGGTGTCGAGTTCGACCAGCCCCTCGATGGCGTTGAAGACCTCGGCACAGCGGCCGCAGCGCACCCAGCCGTCAGAGACCTTGAGCTGGTCCTGCACCACTCGGAATACCGTGCCGCAGGCGGCGCAGCGTGTGGCCAGGCTCATCGCGTCACGCGGCGCCGTCGGGCCGGCGCGCGGCGAGCAGCACCCAGCCGTCTTCATGGTCGGCGGCCTCCAGCGTCAGCCCCGGCGCATAGGCGGCGCGCAACTCGTCCTCCTGCCGCTGCAGGATACCGGCCAGCACCAGATGGCCGCCGGGCGCCAGATGTCCCGTCAGTAACGGCGCCAGCAGCTTCAGCGGGGTGGCCAGGATGTTGGCCAGCACCAGTGCGTACCCGCCCGAGGCCACGGTCGGCGCGCCGGCGTTCAGCGCCACGCCGTTGTCGTGCGCGTTGGATTGCGTGGCGCTGACGGCCGCGGGGTCGATGTCCACCGCATCGATCGAGCGCGCGCCATGCAGCGCCGCACCGATGGCCAGGATGCCCGAGCCGCAGCCGTAGTCCAGCACCCGGCTCCACGACGACGCGTGTGCCGGCGCGTGGCGCGCGATCCAGCGCAGGCACATGCGGGTGGTCGGGTGGGTGCCGGTGCCGAAGGCCAGCCCCGGATCGAGCCGGATGACCCGCGTGGCGGCGGCGGGTGGCTGGTGCCAGCTGGGCACGATCCAGAAGTCCGCAGTTACCTCCACCGGCGTGAACTGCGACTGCGTCAGCCGCACCCAGTCTTGTTCGGCCACCGGGCTGATGCCCTGCACGGCCAGGCCGGCGGCACCGGCTTCGGCCAAAAGCGCGCGCGCCGCCTCGTGCGCCGCACCGGCGTCGGCAAACAGCGCGCGCAGCGTCGAACGCTCCCAGCCGGGCCCCGGGGCCGGCATCCCCGGCTCGCCGAACAGCGCCTGTTCTGCCGCGGTACCGGCGTCGGCGTCCTCGACCGACACCGACAGCGCGCCCAGGTCGTCGACCAGCGCGTCAGACACCGCCTCGACCAGCGCCTGAGGCGCGCGCAGCACGAGTTCGACCAGGAACGGCGTCGCGGACTCGGGCGCCTGCATCTTCAGCTCAGCGGCGATGTTGCGAGAGCCAGCCTTCCAGGTAGTGGATGCTGGTGCCGCCCTCGATGAACTTGGCGTCCACCATCAGGTCGCGGTGTAGCGGGATGTTGGTCTGGATGCCCTCGACCACCGTCTCCGACAGCGCCGTGCGCATGCGGGCCAGCGCCTGCTCGCGGGTGTCGCCATGCACGATGATCTTGCCGATCATCGAGTCGTAGTTCGGCGGCACGAAGTAGTTGGCGTAGACATGCGAATCGACGCGCACGCCGGGGCCGCCAGGCGCGTGCCAGACCGTGATGCGCCCGGGCGAGGGTGTGAACTTGTACGGGTCTTCGGCGTTGATGCGGCACTCGATAGCATGGCCGCGCATCTGGATGGCGCGCTGCACGAAGGGCAGCTTCTCGCCGGCGGCCACGCGGATCTGCATCTGCACGATGTCGATGCCGGTCACCATTTCGGTCACCGGATGTTCGACCTGCACGCGCGTGTTCATCTCGATGAAATAGAACTCGCCGTTTTCATACAAGAACTCGAACGTACCTGCACCGCGGTAGCCCATTTTGCGGCAGGCTGCCGAGCAACGGTCGCCGATTTTCTCGATCACGCGGCGCGGGATGCCCGGTGCCGGCGCTTCTTCAATGATCTTTTGATGGCGGCGCTGCATCGAGCAGTCTCGCTCGCCGAGCCAGACGGCGTTCTTGTGCGCGTCGGCCAGGATCTGGATTTCCACATGGCGTGGGTTTTCCAGGAACTTTTCCATGTAGACCTGCGGATTGCCAAAGGCCGCGCCGGCCTCGGCACGCGTCATCTGCACCGCATTGACCAGGGCCGCCTCAGTGTGGACGACGCGCATGCCCCGTCCGCCACCGCCACCGGCCGCCTTGATGATGACCGGGTAGCCCACCGCGCGACCGATCTTGATGATCTCCTTCGGGTCCTCGGGCAAGGCGCCTTCCGAGCCCGGCACACAAGGCACGCCGGCGCGGATCATGGCCTGCTTGGCCGACACCTTGTCACCCATCAGCCGGATCGACTCCGAGGTCGGCCCGATGAAAGTGAAACCGCTGCGTTCCACACGCTCAGCAAAATCAGCGTTCTCGCTCAAAAAGCCGTAGCCCGGATGAATCGCCTCGGCATCGGTCACCTCGGCGGTGGCGATGATGGCGGGCATGCTCAGATAGCTCTGGGCCGAGGCCGCAGGGCCGATGCAGACGGCTTCATCGGCCAGCTTCACATACTTGGCGTCGCGGTCGGCTTCGGAATAGACGACGACCGATTTCACGCCCAGCTCGCGACACGCGCGCTGAATGCGGAGTGCAATCTCACCCCGGTTGGCAATCAGAATCTTCTTGAACATGGTTTATTCGATCACGAACAGCGGCTGACCGAACTCCACGGCCTGGCCGTTTTCGCCCAGAATCTTGGTGATCGTGCCGCTCTTGTCGGCATCAATCTCGTTCATGATCTTCATCGCTTCAATGATGCAGATCGCCTCACCCTCTTTGACGGTTTGTCCAATCTCGACAAAGGCCTTGGCGTTCGGGCCTGATGAGCGATAAAAAGTGCCGACCATCGGTGACTTGACGATATGGCCCAGTTCCACCGGCGCTGCCGTCGTGACCGGTGCTGTCGGCGCGGATGCCGCAACCGGTGCTGCCGCCATCATCGGCATGCTGACCATGCCGCTCGGCACTGCCACTGCGCCGTCCGACTTGACGATGCGAACCTTGCCATCGGCTTCGGTGATTTCTAGTTCGGAGATATTGGATTCAGACACCAAATCAATCAGAGTCTTGAGCTTGCGCAGGTCCATGGGGCTTTTCCTTGCGAGAGGTGAATGCTTGTTGTTGTGGGTCGAACCGCCGGCAATCAATGCGCGGCAGGTCGCGGTCAGACCGTCGGGCGGCGCAGGTGCTCAATCGCGTGAGCGAGCGCCAGCCGATAGCCATTGGCACCCAGTCCGCAGATCACGCCGAGGGCGAGTGCGGAAAAAAAGCTGCGGTGCCGAAATGCTTCGCGCTGATGGATATTGGACAAATGAACTTCAATAAAGGGGATCGCCACGGCTGCCAAGGCATCGCGCATTGCCACGCTGGTGTGGGTGTAGGCGGCCGGGTTGATGACGATGAAGCGGCAGTCGGTGCCCGCCGCTGCCTGAATCCGGTCGACCAAGGCACCTTCGTGGTTACTCTGGAAGCATTCGAGCGTGTGGCCCGCATCGGCAGCCATCGCCACAAGATCGGTGTCGATCTGCGCCAAAGTCTGCGCGCCGTAAATGGTGGGTTCGCGGCTGCCCAGCAAGTTCAAGTTGGGCCCGTGAAGAACAAGAATTTGCATCAATGAGCGGCTTTGCGGATCAAGGCAAAAACACTAAAGCGGAAAAGCGTGGACTTTACGCGTTTTGGCGGACGTTCGCGACATTCCACGCTAGAAATATCGGATTGACCCACTCATGCCTGTGCGCGGGCCAGTTGCTGCAACTCTTCCAGATTTGTGACCCCCAGCTTGCGCCAGATCACCTCGCCGTTGGCGTCAAAGGCAACGCTGAAAGGCAAGCCACCTTGCGAGTTGCCGAGTGTGCGGGTCAGATCCGTCCCGGTCAATCCGGCCAATCCCACCGGGAAATCGATCGGAATTTTTTGTAGAAACTCGCGCACCGGTGTTGGCGCGTCCACCGCCAGGCCTACAACTTGCCAGCCCTTGGCTTTGAACTCGCGCCCAAACTGCGCCAACTCGGGCAGCTCTTTCACGCACGGTGCGCACCAGGTGGCCCAAAAATTCAGCAACAGCGGCTTGCCGCGCAGCGCTGCGGCCACCAGCTCACCGCCGCCCGGCTGCTCGAAGCGCGCGGCCCAGAACGCGGCAGCAGCGGGTGAAACGGTTGCAACGGGAGGTGGCGCTGCCACCGGCCGCCGCAGTGCCAAGCCTGCGCCCACGGCCGCCGCACCCACACCGGCTGCGCCGAGCAGCCAAGTGCGGCGGTTGGAATTTGTCGTCGGTGTCGTCATGCCGTTCTGCTTTCTTGTTCCATCAACAGTTGTAAGGCGGCCAGATCGCCGCGCTCGGTGCGCCCGCGGGCATCGGGCTTCAGTGCGCCGCGTAAATCATCGAAATCCAGAATACTCAAAGCCACCGTCACCCGTTCGCCCAAGGCGCGGCAGGGCACGGCCAGCGACAAAACATCAATGTCACGCCCGCGTGGACCGCCCGTGGCGCCGACGTCGTAATCGACCTGCCAATTGATGAGGGCAATTTCGGCCGACTTGCTGTCGTCGCAAAACAGCTGCAAGTGCACATTCGACAGCCGGGTGGCCGTACCGCGCCAGACTGCACCGGTCAGATGGGGGCGGAACTCGGCCAGCCTACCCATCCACTGGGCCGCAACTTCGCGCAGGGCCAGCAGCTCGGCAGGTTGCGTGTCGGCACAAAAAATTGCCAGGTAGTCACGCACCTCGTCTTCCAGCAGGTCGTTGCTGGGCAGGGCGGCACGGTGGTTCTTGCCCAGACCCAGCACTTTCAAGGCGCGTTGTTTGGCCGGGCCATATTCCATGCCTTCCTCCACCACCAAGCGGGCGGCAGTGGCGGCGATTTCAACGGTGACGGTGTCGGCGGCGGGCATGCAGTCAGGGTAGCTCAACCGCGCCCATGCGCGCTTCAATGGTTGCCGCGCGTGACAGCACATAGCCGGAGGCCGGGCGTTTTTCAAAACGCTTGGGCGCCGGCAACATCACCGCCAGTCGGGCCGCCTGTCCGGGTGAGAGCTGGCGCGCATCGATGCGGAAATAGTGTCTCGCTGCCGCCTGCGCACCAAACACGCCTTCGCCCCATTCCACATTGTTGAGATAAATCTCCAAGATCCGTTGTTTGCTCAAGCAGGCTTCAAGCGTCAGCGTGATGAGAAATTCCTGTCCCTTGCGCACCAGGTTGCGTTCGCCACTCAGGAACAGGTTTTTGGCCAATTGCTGGGTGATGGTGGAGCCACCGACGATTTTGGGCACAGGCTTGATGGCTGCCGGCTTGGCGGAAGCGCGTTTTTCGGCCCTTGCCTCGGCTTTTTGATTGCGTTCCCAGGCTTTTTCCAGTGCGTCCCAATCAACGCCGCCATGCTCGACAAAGCCGGCGTCTTCGCTGGCGATGACGGCGCGCTTGAGCGAGGTCGAGCTGTCATCCACCCAGTCCTGGCTCCAAAGAATTTCATGCTTTTCGACGGCCAGGCGCCAAGCTTCGGAGCGCTGGAAGGTGGTCGATTGCGGGGCTATGAGGGCCATCAGCGCAATACGGCCGACAAAATAGATTTGCAGCGCCAGCGCGCCCAGCAAGAGCAGGGTGGCGAATCGCAACACCGATCTCATGGCGGCGACACCCTGGCCCGCAAGGCCGCCAGCACCGCCGCAGTGTCGGGCTTGATGCCGCGCCACACCTCGAAGGCCTCCGCAGCCTGTTCCACCAGCATGCCCAGGCCGTCGCGGGCGACTGCACCGTGGCTGCGCGCCCAATCCAAAAACGGCGTGGCAGCCGCACCGTACATCATGTCCAGCACCAAGGTGCCGGGTGACAGCACGCTGGCATCGACGGGGACGTCGGCACCGCTCAGGCTTGCGCTGGTGCCGTTGACCAGTACCGCGTGCCCGCGGCCGCAGTCGTCCAAAGGCCGGGCTTGGACGCGCACGCCGTGCTGCCGAGCCCAGTCGGCGTGCGATGCCACCAGCGCCAGCGCCTTGTCGGCGCTGCGGTTGGCCACCACCACCTCGGCGGGCCTTGTTGCGATCAAGCTGCCCAGCACGCCGGCTGCCGCCCCGCCAGCACCCAGCAGCAGCACGCGCGCGCCCGAGAGCCTGCGGCCGGCATTGCGTTCGATGTCGCGCACCAGGCCCCCGCCGTCGGTGTTGTCGCCGAACCAGTCGTCCGGGCCATCAAAGCGCAGGGTGTTGACAGCCCCGGCGCGGCGGGCGCGGGGGCTCAGGCGCTGCGCCAGCGCATGGGCTTCAAACTTGAACGGCACGGTCACATTGCAGCCGCGCGCGCCGTCGGCGGCGAAGCGACGCACGGTGGCGGCAAAGGCGTCGAGCGGGCACAGCAGCCGCTCGTAAGCCAGCTGCTGGCCCGTCTGCGCCGCGAAGGTCGCGTGGATGAAGGGCGATTGGCTGTGTGCCACCGGGTTGCCGGCCACGGCGTAGGTGTCATCGGTCATGGTGTGCAATCAAGGTCGGCTGGTCAGGCTGGTTTCCAGCCCGTCTTCGCGGGTGAATCGAAAGCGGGAGGTAATGACCAGCACTTCAGCGCCCTTGCGCATGGCGGCGGTGAATTGCCCGAAGGGCGCGGCAGCCCGCACGATGGCGATGGCGCGGCGGTCTAAATTGGCATCACCGGAGCTGGACACCACGTCGGTCTCGATCACCCGGCCGCGTTGGTCGACATGGATATTCATCGTCAGCTCACCATAGAGTTTTTGGCCCTTGAACACCGGGAAATCACGCGTGCCGCGCTCTTCGACCCGGCGGCGCAGTGAATCGTAGTACTGGGCGTAAACCACCTCGCGCGTGGCCGGACTGATGTAGCGCTTGCGTGGCCGGGCGCTTTCTTCGTTGACGCGCTTTTCAATTTCGGCCAGCAGTTGCACCAGCTGGCGCCGTCGTTCGGCCTGCTCGCGTGCCGCTTGCGAGCCCTCGTCACGCTGGGGGTCGGGCGGTGGCAGCATTGCCAGCTCACGGCGCACCTGCGCCAGCAACTGCTGCTGCTGATCTTGCAATTTGGCGATCTGGCTGTGCTGAACTTCTGCCGCATCGCCCGCTTCGAGCAACTTGGAGGGCGGCAGCGGCGAGGTGGCCCGACCCGTCTCCATTTGCCCGCCGCCGGCCAGGTTGGCCTGCGCCAGCGCCAGCGCCTGGGACGGCGCTTCGTTGCTGCGGGTATTGACCAAGACCACTTCGAGCGGCGTGTCCTGAAAGATGCGGTCAAAGCGTTCCGGATCCACCAGGCGCAAGGTCAGCAGCGCCCCATGCACGCCCAGCGAAACGAGCAGCGCAAGGTGCAGGGCGGTGGGTTGGAAGGTGCGGCTGCCGGCCATCGTCAGGTCGCAATGACCTCGGGCTGGGCGCTGCTGCCCGTTTCACCTTCTGCCGTCATGTCGATGGCCAGGGTCAGGGGCCCGCCTTCCTCAATGTCGTCTTCCTCGGCCTCGGCTTCAGTGGCCACCGGCTGTTGCGCGTCCAGCCGCTCGATCAGGTTGGCAAACACATCCAAGGTCATCTCGTCGGTGCCGGTGATGCGTACGCGCACCGCCGCGCCGCGCGGCAAAGCCTCGCAGCCCAGCGCCTTGAAGACCAGGGGCAAGTCATCGGCCCGCACCAGGCCGTCCTTCATCACCGTGGCAGTCAGCTCCTTGATCTCGTTCTGCACCAGATAGCGCATCGTCCAAAAGCGCTCTATGCCGTTCTGGAAGGCGTTGTAAGCCGCATACGCCGCGTCGAAGCCCGAGATGATGGAGAACAGCTGCGCGTCCTTGGGCTTGAACGGCGCCACCAGGGCCGCCGTGCGCCCATGCTTGGCGCAGGCAATGATCTGCCACTGGTTGACCAGATCGACATAGCGGCGCAGCGGCGAGGTTGCCCAGGTGTATTGCGCGACACCCATGCCGGCATGGGGCAGGGCGCGCGTGCCCATCCGCACCTTCACGCCCGGTGCCATGCTGGCCTGGCTGCGGTAGATGCCGGGCAGGCCCAGGTCGTTCAGCCAGCCGCCCCAGGTCGAGTTGGCCAGGATCATCGCCTCGGCGACGATCAGATCGAGCGGCGAACCACGCACGCGGGTGCTGATGCTGACGATCTCGCTGCCGGTAGGCTCGGCGCCCTGGTTGCCGTCGAGCTTGAAGTTGTAATCCGGCCGGTTGAAGTTTTCCGGCTTGCCGCGCACCACTTCCCGCTTGGCCTTCAGGTCACGCGCCAGACGGAAGCAAAAGGCCAGATCATCTGCAAATTCATAGTCGGCCGAGGCCGCGCCGGTCAAGCTGGCCTCGGTGATCACGCCGTCGAGTTGGTCGTGGCGCAGATTGGCCTTGATCGCCACCCGCTCCAATTTCGTCTCGCTGCCGGTGATGGCCAGCGTGGCCTCATCCATCGTCACGTACAGGGACACCGCAGGGCAGTCGCGCCCCGCGATCAAGGTGTAGGCCTGCACCACCTCGTCCGGCAGCATGGTCAGCTTGTAGCCCGGCATGTAGACGGTAGACAGCCGCTCGCGCGCCACCTTGTCGACGGCGGAATCGGGCGCGAACGCCAGCGCCGGCGCGGCAATGTGGATGCCGAAGGTGATGGTGCCGCTGCCCAGGCCCTGCACCGACAGCGCATCGTCGATCTCGGTCGTCTGCGAGTCGTCGATGGAGAAGGCCTGCGCCGTGGACAAGGGCAATTCGTCGTTGATCTTCGGCGCGGTCAGGGCCGGGAAGCCATAGCCCTTGGGGAACTCGTCGAACAGGAAGCGCTTCCAGTGGAATTGATAAGGGCTGGCGATCGCGCCGGCGCTCTTCAGCAAATCAAGAGGAGCTTTGTGCGCCTTCTTGGTCGCCTCGACCACGGCCTTGTATTCAGGCCCGTTCTTGTCGGGCTTGAACAAGATCTTGTAAATCTGCTCGGCAATCGGCGCGGGGCAAGTGCCGGCGGCCAGCTCGTCGGCCCAGGCCTCGATCTGCAGCGCTTGCTGCTTCTTGCGCTCGATGCCCAAGAGGGCCGCCTTGACGATTTCTTCCGGCGCCTTTTTAAACTGGCCCTTGCCGGCGCGGCGAAAGTAATGCGGCGCTTCAAACAGGCGGAACAAAGCGGCTGCCTGGTGGGTCAGGCCGGCCTTGGCATCGAAGTAGTCGCGCGCCAGGTCGGCAAAACCGAACTCGTCGTCGGGCGCGAACTCCCAGGCCAGGTCAAGATCAATCTCGGCGGCCAAGCGCTGTCCTTCAGCGATCAGCTCGGCAGGGGCGGGTTTATCGAACTTAAGCAGCACATTGGCGGCTTTTACTTTGACGCGTTTGCCAGAGTCGAGTTCGATCTGCATCGAACTGTCGGCTTCAGACATCACGCGGCCGGCGAGGAATTTTCCGGCGTCATCGAAGAGGGCAAACATATGACTTGGATTGTCGCCGATGACATCACAGGCGCAGGAAATCGGTCAGCGCAGGCAGGTGATCGTCAAAGTCCGACAGGCCGTGGTCACTGCCGTCCAGCAGCAACACGCGACCGGCGGCGTAGCGGGCCAGCATCTCGCGCCAGTCCAGCACCTCATCGCCCTTGGCAATCACCGTGCAGTAGCGCTGTGGATCGGTCAGCTCGCCCGGCGCCAGGGCCGTGAGTTCATCGACGAATTCGGGGCGGAAGAAAAAGCGCTCGCCCTCGTCCTGCCAGCAGGTCTGCTCGCCGATATAGGCCGCCAGGTCGCGCGCCGGATCGACGGCGGGGTTCAGCAACGCGACCCTGCAGGCGGTCAGGCGCTCGGCCAAGACCGTGGCGTAGAAGCCGCCGAGTGAGCTGCCCATCAGGGCGGTGGTGGCAGCGGGCCAGTCTTGCGTCAAGGCGCTCACCAAGGCGATGGCCTCGGCGGGTGAGGGCGGCAATTGTGGGCTCACGAAGACCAGGTCGGGGCGGTTTTCGGCCACCCAGGCCGCCATGCGCAAGGCCTTGGCAGAGCTGGGCGAGGAGCGAAAACCATGCAGGTAAAGCAAATGAGTGGCGGTCATGGGACGAAGTCTAGTGAGGTCCGGTGTGACCAACGGCAGCCGCCGCCGCACGCCGCTACAGTTGCCGCTTCATTTGACGACCCGAGGATGTTTGGCATGCGTGTTTCTGAGTCTCATGGTGGTTTGCTGAATTTGTCCGCCGTCGCTGCGGCGGTATGGGTTTTGAGCGCTTGCGCGGCTGTGGCACCGACCGCCCCGCCGGCGACGCCCTTGCCTCCCGGTGCGGTAGCGGCCGTCGCGGCAGCCACTGCGGCTGCGGCTGCATCAGCACCGACAGGCTCGGCCCGCCCTGCGCCCGACCCGACCGCCCCCAAGCCCTTTGCCGATGTCATCAAGGGCGCCAAGCAAGACGACGGCCTGTTTCCGATCTGGCGCAAGGACGAAAAGGTCTGGATCGAGATTCCGAAGGCTGCGCTCAACAAGCCTTTCCTGTTCAGCGTCAATATCGCCAACGCGGTGGGCGAGCGCGGGCTTTATGCCAGCCAGATGGGCGGTAGCGCGATGGCGGAATTTCGCCGCATCGGCAACCAGATCCAGCTGATTGCGCTGAATACCAAGTTCAGAGCGGTGGCTGAGCAGGGCTCCAAGCGCGCCATCGACCAGGCGTTTTCACCCAGTTTGCTGGGCTCCGGCCCGGTGGCCAGTGCCGAGCAGCCCGAGCGCAAATCGGTCTTGATCGATGCGGCATTTTTGCTGAGCGACATCCCCGGCTATTCGACGTCGCTGGAGACCGTCTACCGCCTGCCCTATGCCCCTGACCGCACGAACTCCTACTTTGAAGC
>JBBQKT010000081.1:0-11448 GCA_038327205.1 Burkholderiales bacterium
TAGCAGGCGATGCCGTCACGCATGATGCCCGAGGGGATCAGCTGCAAGGCCGTCTTCACGCCCTTGATGACCAGCGTGTGGCCAGCGTTGTGGCCGCCCTGAAAGCGCACCACGCCCTGCGCATGGTCGGTCATCCAGTCAACGACCTTGCCCTTGCCCTCGTCACCCCATTGGGTGCCGACGACGACCACATTGCGGCCCTGGGCGATCTTGGTGTTTTCAGTTTGCATCGTGCTGCTCTTGCTTAAGATTTCTTTGTATCGTGGTGCTGGGCTCTGAAGCGTCAGAGCGCGCGCACCACCCATTCGGAATTGACCTGTGCCAATTCGCGGTCGCAATCGAATTCATCGCCTTCATGCTCATGGCCGGGGAGCATGCAGACCACCGTCTCGCCACCCTCGCGCAGGCGTCGGATAGCCGCGCGCAGGCCGGCGTCCTCGGCCCAAGGCGCGCGCACCGCTGCCCGCAAGGGCGTCTCCGGGCTCAAGGCCACCAGCGTCTTTAAATCGAGGCTGAAGCCCACCGCCGGACGGCGACGGCCGAACACCGCGCCAACCTCGTCATAACGCCCACCGCGCAACACCGCATCGGGCGAGCCCTCGGCATAAAGCGCAAAACGGGTGCCGCTGTAATAGGCAAAGCCGGTCAGGTCAGCCAGATCGAAACCCAGGTTGACCTCGGGGTGCGTTTGGGCAATGTGCGTGGCCAACCACTGCAAATCATCGAGGGCAGCGCTGACGACGGCGTTCTTCGGCAGGCGCTCGCGCGCCAAGGCCAACACCTCGATGCCGCCGTACAGCGACAGCAGGGCTTGCAAGCCCTGCTGAACGGCAGCGGGAAGATCACGCGTCAGCACCTTCATCTCGGCCGAATCCTTGCTGGCCAGCGCTGCGACAAGCGCCTCCAGCGCCGCAGCGCCGAGCTTCAAATCGCCCAGCACGCCCTGCACCAGCCGCGCGTCACCCAGATCGAGCGTGACGTGCTTCAGGCCAGCCCGCTGAACGGCATCGAGCGCCAGTTCCTGCACCTCCAGATCGGCCTCCAACCCGGCGTGGCCGTAGATTTCGATGCCAAATTGAAGTGGCTCACGCGTGGCGTGCAGCCCATCGGGCCGCGTGTGCAGCACCGGGCCGCAGTAGCACAGGCGAGTGACGCCCGAGCGGTTGAGCAGATGGGCATCGATGCGGGCGACTTGCGGCGTCGTGTCGGCACGCAAGCCCAGGCTGCGGCCCGACAATTGATCGACCAGTTTGAAGGTCTTCAGGTCGAGCGCGTGGCCAGTGCCCGAGAGCAGCGATTCAAGGTGTTCGAGCAGCGGCGGCATGACCAATTCGCAGCCGTAGGTGCGGGCCATGTCGAGCAGTTCGCGGCGAAGTTCTTCGATGCGGCGCGCCTGCGAAGGCAGGACATCGGCAATGTGCTCCGGCAGCAGCCAAGCAGAGGACATGGGTTATGCGGGGCGGTTAAAAACAAGATTGTACCGGGCTGAAACGCCAAGCCCGGGCCAATCAGGGCAGCAGGATCCACAACATCAGCAGGCCTGCAATCATGCTAGACGGGCCAATGAAACGGATCTGCCCGTCGCTCATCGCCAGCATCTTGGCGAAGACACTCCGCCAGCGCATCGGGCTCAACAATGGCAGCACTCCTTCGAACACCAGCATCAGGGCCAGTGCGCCGAGCAAGACATCCGCCACGCTGGCCGCCGCCTATTTCTTCGGTGCCGGCGCGCCGCTGGAGCTTGAACCCCGCATGGCCTTGAAGTAGTCGCTACTGGGATCCACCACCATCACGTCCGACTTGCTGCGGAAGCTGCTGCGGTAGGACTCAAGCTGGCGATAGAACTGCGCAAATGCTGGATCGCGACCAAAGGCATCGGCGTACAAGGCTGACGCCGTGGCATCGCCCTCGCCCTTGATCTTCTGGGCGTCACGGTAGGCTTCTGCAACGATCACTTCGCGTTGACGATCGGCATCGGCGCGAATCTTTTCGCCATCCGCGCCGCCGGTCGAGCGCAGCTCATTGGCAACCCGCTTGCGCTCCGACTCCATGCGGCGGTAGACCGAATCGGTGATGTTGGAGGCGAAATCGACCCGCTTGATGCGGACGTCCACCACTTCGATACCGAACTGCTTGGCCTCATCTTCCAAACGCTTGCGCACGTCGTTCATGACCTTCTCGCGCTCGGTGGCGAGCACGGCCAACACGGTGCGCTTGGTCACTTCCTCGTTGAAAGCGGCTTGCACGACCGGGCTCAAACGGTTCTCGACATTGCGCATGTCGGCGCCGTTGTTGCGGATGAACTGGCGCGGCTCCGAGACCCGCCATTTCACCAACCAGTCGATCACCAGACTCTTCTTTTCAGCAGTGAAGATCGGGCGTGATTCGGGGCTGTCGAGGGTCTGGATGCGGCGATCAAGCAGAACGACGTTTTGCAGTGGCGGCGGCAGCTTGAATTTCAGGCCCGGCTCAGTGACGACTTCCTTGATTTCGCCCAGGGCGTAAATCACTGCGAACTGGCGTTGATCGACGACGAAAAGCATCGAACTGGCCAGCATGAAGGCGATCAACACGCCGGCGGCGATGGTGGCAATACGGTTCATGTTCATGTTTCCTGTGTCCCGTTCGATCAGCGGCCGTCACGGCTGCGCAAGCCGTCGCGCGAGCGCACGTCATTGCCGCCCACAGTGGCCGGGGTTTCAGCTGCCGGCACCGGCGTCGGCGTGGTGGTCGTCACGCTGCTGCCCGCTTGCTGCAGCAGTTTGTCGAGCGGCAAATACAGCATGTTGGAGCCGCTGCGGCTGTCCACCATCACCTTGCTGACGTTGGAATACACCTGCTGCATGGTGTCGGTGTAGATGCGGTCACGCGTTACCTGCGGGGCCTTCTGGTACTCGACCAGCACGCTCTTGAAGCGTTGTGCATCGCCGTCCGCCTGGGCAATCACGCGGGCCTTGTAACCTTCAGCCTGCTCGCGCAATTTGGCCGATTCGCCCTGCGCCTTCGGGATCACGTCGTTGGCGTAAGCCTGGCCTTCGTTCTTCAAACGCTCCTTGTCCGCCGTGGCTTTGAAGGCATCGTCGAAAGCGGCCTGCACCTGCTCGGGCGCTTGCACCTGCTGCACGTTGACGTTCTTCACCACGATGCCGGCCTTCAGCCGGTCAAGTTGCACCTGCACCGATTTAATCAGCTCGGCAGCGATGGCATCGCGCTGCTCGTACAGCACCGAATCCATATTGCTTTTGCCGACGATTTCACGCACGGCGGATTCAGCGGCGAGCAGCACCGCCTCTTCGGGGCTGCGATTCTCGAACAGATAGTCGCGGGCATTCTTCAGGGTGTATTGCACGGTGAAGCGAATGTCGACGATGTTTTCGTCCTGCGTCAACATCGAAGAATCGCGCAGTCCGGTGGCGGCCACCACGGTGTTGCGGCCCACCTCAACCTGACGCAGTTGGGTCACCGAGACGACCTCATTCGACTGAAATGGGTAGGGGAAGCGCCACTGCAGGCCAGCCTCGACCGTTTTGTTGTACTTGCCAAAGGTGGTGACCACCCCTTGCTGGCCTTCTTGCACGATAAAGATGCCGCTGCCCAACCAGCCCAACACCACCACGCCTGCAATCAGGCCCGCGCCGATGCCAGCGCTTTTGAGGTCGGGCTGGAAGTTCTTGTTGCCCCCGCCGTTGTTGTCGTTGCCGCCGTTGTTATTGGGGTTGTTCGGTGAAGGTTTGCCACCGAACATGCCTGACAACTTGCGGTTGAAATCTTTCCAGAGTTCATCCAGATCGGGCGGGCCGTCATTGCGGCCGCCACTCATCAACAATCGACCAAACCGCGCCAAAAGCGTGCGGACGGCGTCAACGAGGGGCTTCAATCGCGGGCTCTGTGGCTCAACGGTGTTCATGCTCATGCCTGTGTGAAGGAACTGACGGTGTCACCGGAGTCGGTAAAAGACAACTCGGCGGTAAATGGGGCGTTTCCGGAAGGATTCAAGGCTTGCATTGCTGCCACGATCTGCTCGCGCAACACGGCCAGACCGCTGCCATCGATTGCGCTGACGAACACGCGCGGCCGACGAATGCCGCCGTCCACTTCGATCCAGTCCAGCGGCTCGCGCGGGCGCTGGCTTTCTTCAAGCAAATCTTGCTTGTTGTAGACCAGGATTTGCGGGATGTCGGCCGCGCCGATGTCGGCCAGCACGCGTTCGACTTCTTCCATCTGCTCGGCCAAAACGGGCGATGCCGCATCGACGATGTGCAGCAGCAGATCGGCATCGGCCGCCTCTTGCAAGGTGGCACGAAACGCCACCACCAGCTTGTGCGGCAGATCGCGGATAAAACCCACCGTATCGCTGAGCGACACACTGGTGCCCGCCTGCTCCAGATAGAGCGAACGGGTGGTGGTATCCAGCGTGGCGAAGAGCTGGTCGGCCGCATAGGCCCGTGCCTTCACCAGCGCATTGAAAAGGGTCGATTTGCCGGCATTGGTATAGCCCACCAGCGAGACGCGGAAGACGCTGTTGCGGGCGCGTGCGCGCTGCTGGGTGCTGCGCTGCTTCTCAACCTTTTTGAGCCGCTCTTTCGTGACCTTGATGCGGTCATCGATCATGCGGCGATCGAGCTCGATCTGCGCTTCGCCGGGGCCGCCGCGCATGCCAATGCCGCCGCTTTGCCGCTCAAGGTGGCTCCAGCGCCGAACCAGGCGGGTAGCCAGGTATTGCAGCCTTGCCAGCTCAACCTGCAGCTTGCCTTCATGGCTCTTGGCGCGGGCCGCGAAGATTTCCAGAATGAGCGCGGTGCGGTCGGCCACCGGCACGCCCAATACGCGCTCGAGATTGCGCTGCTGGGCCGGCGAAATGGCTTGGTCGAACAGCACCGTGTGCGCCTCGTGCGCCTGCACCAGCAACTTGATCTCGTCCGCCTTGCCGGAGCCGACGAACAGGGCAGCGTCAGGCGCTTGGCGGCGAGCGATCACCCGGGCGACGGGCGTGTCGCCGGCCGATTCAGCCAACAGGGCCAACTCATCCAGGGTCGGATCGAAGCTGCCGGTGGGATGGCCGGCCCGGCCAAAATCAACGCCGACGAGAATGGCGCGCGCCGCCTCAAAGGGCGGCGTCGCTGGGGAGGAAGGTGCGGTCAAGGGATAGATTTAGGGAGCTTCAGGCGCGCCTTCGACGGCGTGAAAGTTCACCGCACGGCCCGGCACGACGGTAGAAATCGCATGCTTGTAGACCATTTGCGTGACCGTGTTGCGCAGCAGCACAACGTATTGGTCAAACGATTCAATATGGCCTTGCAGCTTGATGCCGTTGACCAAATAAATGGACACCGGAACATGCTCTTTGCGCAGCAAATTCAGGAAGGGATCTTGCAAGAGTTGGCCTTTATTACTCACGATATGCTCCGTGTTGCGAGAGTGTGGAAGAGAGGGTTTCCACCTTAACACACGGGACAGAAAGCCTGCCCGGGCAAGGTCTGGTGGGAAGGATGGGGCTCAGTCTTTGTCGGCGAAGGGGTTCTTCGACGAGCGCATTTCAATCCGCAGCGGCGTGCCGACCAACTTGTAATGGGCACGGATACGGCCTTCGAGATAGCGCTTGTAGACCTCGGTCACGCCTTCGAGCGAGTTGCCATGCACGATCACCATGGGCGGATTCATGCCGCCCTGGTGGGCGTAACGCAATTTGGGCCGAAAATGGCCGCTGCGCTTGGGCGTCTGGTGCTCCACCGCTTCTTGAATCAAACGGGTCAGCACCGGCGTTGTCATCTTTTTGTAAGCCGAAGCGTAGGCATCGGCCAGCGCCCCCCACACCGGGCCGAGGCCCTGGCGCTTGAGGGCCGAAATGTGATGGACAGGCGCGAACTTCAAGAAGCCCAGGCGCAGATCAATCGAGCGCTGCAAGGTCTCGCGCTGGTAGCTGTCGATCGCATCCCATTTGTTGATGGCGATCACCACCGCACGACCGCTGTCGAGGATGTAGCCGGCGATGTGGGCATCCTGGTCGGACACACCTTGCGTCGCGTCGAGCAGCAGCAGCACGACGTTGGCATCCGAGATCGCTTGCAGGGTTTTCACGACCGAGAATTTCTCGACCGCCTCAAACACCTTGCCCTTGCGGCGCAGACCGGCGGTGTCGATCAGCTGGAACTTCTGGCCATTGCGCTCGAACGGGATGCTGATCGCATCGCGCGTGGTGCCCGGCATGTCGAAGGCGACCAAGCGGTCTTCGCCCAACCAGGTGTTGATCAGGGTGCTCTTGCCCACATTCGGCCGGCCCGCCACCGCCAGCCGGATCACACCATCGGGCTCCGGCAGTGGAAGGTCGCCCTCTTCAAATTCAAACGGCTCCAGCACGGCTTCGAGCAGGCTGCGAATGCCCTGGCCGTGGGCCGAGGAGATCGGGTGCGGCTCACCCATGCCCAACTCATGGAACTCACCCAGCAGCGGCGACTCGCTCATACCCTCGGCCTTGTTGACGGCCAGAAAGATGCGCTTGCTCGATGTGCGCAGGTAACGGGCAATGTCCAGATCCTGGCCCGACAAGCCCATCCGCAGGTCGACCACGAAGATGACGGCGTCGGCTTCGGCCACGGCCTGGCGCGTCTGCTTGGCCATTTCCTTGACGATGCCGGAGGTACTGTCAGGCTCAAAACCGCCAGTGTCGATGACGGTGTATTCGCGGTCAGCCAAGCGTCCGTCGCCGTAATGGCGGTCACGCGTCAAGCCCGCAAAGTCGGCCACGATGGCATCCCGGCTCTTGGTGAGGCGGTTGAACAAAGTGGACTTGCCCACATTGGGGCGACCGACAAGCGCGATGACTGGTTTCATATTTTTCTTGTTCTTCTTATTTTTGTGGCGGCCCGGATTATTCCGGCCGGATGGCGAACAGGCCGCCGTTCTTCGTGGCCACCAGCACGGTGCTACCCAGGGCCACCG
The DNA here is from genome assembly GCA_038327205.1 of Burkholderiales bacterium. GTDB lineage: Bacteria > Pseudomonadota > Gammaproteobacteria > Burkholderiales > Burkholderiaceae_C > Paucibacter_A. The sequence goes on from JBBQKT010000081.1 coordinate 6,940, forward strand.
GGGCGGCCACGATGGGTGAGCCGTCGGTGGACAGGCGCAGCTCGGTTTTGCCGGTCTCGCGCGACACGAAGTGCACATAGCCTTCAAAGTCGCCAACGATGACCGATTTGCCGAAGCCCAAGGGCACGCTCAGCTTGCGGTTGGCGAATTGCTCAGCCGTCCAGAAGGTGTCGCCGTTGCTGATCTTCCATGCTGTCAGGCGGTCGGAGCCGTCGGCGCCAAACACGTACTGCGCGTCGGCTCCGATGCCGTTGATGCCGCCAACATTGCGGCTCCAGATGGCCACGCCACGTTCGCCGTTGACACAACCAACGGCCGACTGAAATGCCCGCGCGCACAGGCTGTCGCCTTGGCGTTGCAGGGGCCCGACCAGATCGGCGAGGCGTTCCACTTCATTCGTGCCACGGGGATTGGCCACATTGGCCTCCCAGCGGACGGTGCCCTTGATCGGATCGACACCGGTCAGGCGTGCGCCCTGCCCCACCACCAAGGTGTCCTTGTAAGCGCCAATGACGCCGGCCTGCGCCAGTGTCAGCGCATCGCCCGGGCGCTTCAATTCCCACAGCTTGCGGCCGTCCAGCGCATCAAACGCCAGCACTTGCCGGTCGACCGACAGCACGAACACCCGCTCGCCCGCCACGAAGGGCGCCGCGCTGACCGGCGTGATCAAGGTCTTGCGCCAAATGACGGCGCCGTTGTCAATGGCCACCAGCTCGTTATTCTTGGTGACGACCGCCGCAAAACGACCGTCACTGCCGACACCGGCTGACAGCTTGGCACCGACCTCGGCGCGCCAAACAACCGCGCCGCTGCTGGCTTGCAGGGCCTGCACCACACCGTCGCCACCGGCGACGATGAATTGATCGCCACGGGCCGCGATGGAGAGGGGGAACTGGATGTTGTCCACCCGTGTGTTCCAGACGACCCGGCCGGGGATGGACGTGGCCAGCGTTTCCAGCAGGGCCGGCTTGGGCGCGGTGGAAGAGCTGAAGATCGAGCAAGCGCTCAACAGGGTCAGCAGCGCTGAAGCGGTCAGACTACGAACGGCCCTCATTGCGCCGCTCCCGCTTCAGCCGGTGTTGCGACGCCCAAGGTCGCCAGCTTGGCTTCGATCAGCTTGCGGTAGTCCAGGGTCTTGTCCATGGCGGCATAGGCTTTCTGGTATTCGGCCTTGGCCAGATCGGGCTTGACTTGCAGGGTGAACAAATCGCCCCGGCGGTCGGCCACCAAGGCGGCAAAGTCGGATGACTTGACGGCATCCAAGGTCTTGGCGGCCTCATCAAACTGCTTGGCATCGAGCTGCACGCCGGCCAGACGCAGGCGGGCGATGTCGCGCGTCGGGTCTTCGCTGGCGTTTTCCGCCGCCCAGGTCAGGCTGGCACGGGCGTTGTCGACCTGGCCCTTGTCGAACTGCAGCTTGGCGGATTGCAACGCCGCTTGCGCCGCATAGGCAGTGCGCGGGAAGCGCTCCTTCAGGTCTTTGAACACCGCCCCAGCCTTGTCAGCATCGGCAGCCTGCACAGCGCGGTCGAATTCGTCATACATGGCCGCTGCCTTGGCAGCTTGGTCGCGCTGGTAGTAGTTGTAACCCTGCCAGCTCGCGTAAGCGACCAGCACCGCCGTCAGCCCCCAGGTGATGAGATTGCCCCAGCGCTTCCAAAAAGCCTTCAGCTCATCGAGCTGTTCTTGTTCTTCGAGATCGAGATGCGACGCCATGAGATTCAGTGAGTAGTAAGACAGTGGCCGGGAGACCGAGATTATGCGTTGAGCAATTCAGCGGCCCAGTCGGCCGCCGTGGCCATCGGCCGGGTGGTTTGGGCCGCGCCCTGCTCGCGCAGCGGCTTGACCGCCACGATGCCTTGCGCCACCTCGTCTTCGCCAAAGATCAGGGCGAAGGCGGCGCCACTGGCATCGGCCTTCTTGAACTGCGACTTCATGCTGGACTGGCCGGGGTGCAAGACCACGGCCACGCCCGCCGCACGCAGCGCTTCCAGCGTCACCATCACTTGGGGCAGGCCGATGACTGAGGGCACGATGGCGTAAGCATTCGGTGCGGGCGAGGTGGGTGCCACGCCGGCTTCTTCAAGCAGCAGCAGCATCCGCTCCATGCCCATGCCGAAGCCGACCGCCGGGATGGCTTTGCCGCCAAGTTGCTCGATCAGGCCGTCGTAGCGGCCGCCGCCACAAACCGTGCCCTGCGAGCCCAGCTTGTCGGTCACCCACTCAAACACGGTCAGGTTGTAATAGTCCAGGCCGCGCACCAGGCGCGGGTTGATGCGGTAAGCCACGCCCGCCGCATCAAGGATGGCGCGAACGCCGTTGAAATGCGCCAACGAGGCCTCGCCCAAAAAGTCCAGCAGCTGTGGTGCGGCATTGGCCATCGCCTGCATGGCGGGATTCTTGGTGTCGAGCACGCGCAGCGGGTTCGTGTGCAGGCGGCGCTGGCTGTCTTCGTCGAGCAGAGCCCTGTGCAGTTCCAGGTAGGCGATCAGCGCCTCGCGATGCGCCAAGCGCTCGGCCGTTTCGCCCAGGCAGTTCAGTTCCAGGCTGACATGTTCGCCATCGACCAAACCGAGTTCGCGCAGCAGACGGCTGCCCATCAGGATCACCTCGGCATCGACATCGGGGCCGGCAAAGCCCAGCGCCTCGACACCCATCTGGTGGAACTGCCGGTAGCGGCCTTTTTGCGGCTTTTCGCGGCGGAACATCGGGCCAAAGTAGTAGAGGCGGCGGCCCGAGTCGCGCAGATAGGAATGCTCGATCATGGCGCGCACCACGCCGGCCGTCATCTCGGGCCGCAGCGCCAGATGCTCGGCCTGGCCATGCTTGTCGGCACGGTCCTCGAAGGCGTACATCTCCTTCTCGACGATGTCGGTCACCTCGCCGATGCCGCGCACGAACAGGGCAGTCGGCTCAACGATCGGTGTGCGCACATTCTGGTAGCCGTAGCGCTGCAACACGCTGCGCATCTTGGCTTCCAGCCATTCCCAGCGCGCCGATTCGGGCGGCAGGATGTCGTTCATGCCCTTGACTGCTTGCAAGGGCTGCAATTTCTTCTTCTCAGTCATCAGCCGTAACGCTTTTCGATATAGGTTTCAACCAGCGCGTGGAACTCGTTGGCGATGTTGTCGCCGCGCAGGGTCAGCGCCTTTTCGCCGTCGATGAAGACGGGCGCGGCCGGGGCTTCGCCTGTGCCGGGCAGGCTGATGCCGATGTCGGCATGCTTGCTCTCGCCCGGGCCGTTGACGATGCAGCCCATCACGGCCACCTTCATGTTCTCGACGCCGGGGTATTTGGCCCGCCAGACCGGCATCTGCGCGCGCAGATAGTCGTCGATTTGCTTGGCCAGTTCCTGGAAGGTCGTGCTGGTCGTGCGGCCGCAGCCGGGGCAGGCGGTGACGCTGGGATTGAAGTGGCGCAGGCCCAGCGATTGCAGGATCTCCAGCGCGATGACCACCTCTTGCGTGCGCGCTTCGCCCGGCTGGGGCGTCAGGCTGACGCGGATGGTGTCGCCAATGCCTTCCTGCGCCAGGATGCCCAGCGCCACGGCCGAGGCCACCGTACCCTTGGTGCCCATGCCGGCTTCGGTCAGGCCCAGGTGCAAGGCGTAGTCGCAGCGCTTGGCCAGCGCCCGGTAGACCGAGATCAAATCTTGCACGCCGCTGACCTTGCAGCTGATGATGATGTTGTCGCGCTTCAGGCCCAGCTCGGCCGCGTACTCGGCGGAGGTGAGCGCCGACTGGATCAGCGCCTGGTACATCACCGGCTTGGCATCCCAAGGCACGGCGCGGGCCGCATTCTGGTCCATCAGTTCGGCCAGCAGCTCCTGATCAAGGCTGCCCCAGTTGACGCCGATGCGCACGACCTTGTCGTACTTCATCGCCGCCTCGACCATCATCGCGAACTGGCGGTCTTTCTTGTCGCCCTTGCCGACATTGCCGGGGTTGATGCGGTACTTGGACAGGGCCTGCGCCATGTCCGGAAAATCGGTCAACAGCCGGTGGCCGTTGTAATGGAAGTCGCCGACCAGGGGCACATCAATGCCCATCCGGTCAAGCTGTTCACGCACATGGGGCACGGCCACCGCCGCCTCGGGGGTGTTGACGGTGATGCGCACCATCTCCGAGCCGGCAATGGCCAGCTCCTTGACCTGGATCGCGGTGCCGATCACGTCGACCGTGTCGGTGTTGGTCATTGACTGCACCCGCACCGGCGCGTCGCCACCGACGGTCACCAGGCGCGAGCCCCAGCGCACCTGCGCCTGGCGCGAGCGGCGGGCAGCGGGGTTGGCAGCGGCAATCGCTTCTTCAAGCGTGAATTGGGTATCGATCATGGTCGTTCTCAGTTCAATTCGATGCGCGCGACGTTGTCTTTGGACAGGGAAGCCAGATCGACCTTGTTGCCGCGCAAGCTGAGCTCGGTCGCACTGACATTGCCGACTCTGACCTTGAATGGCGGCAGACCGGACAACTCGGGCGCGTCGCCCGGCTTCAACAGCCGCGACAGCAA
>JBBQKT010000082.1:0-11441 GCA_038327205.1 Burkholderiales bacterium
AGCGTGATCGGGCCCTTGACGCGGGGGTCGATGATGATTTGCCGGTCCAGCATCACACCGATCGCACGGGTCACGGCCTCCACGTCGGCGTTGACGAAATTGAGCGTCACCGGCGTCGCGGCCTTCAGCGCCGGGCCGCGGGTGCGTGGTGCTGTCTGGGGTGCTTGGGGTGTTTGGGCGAAGGCAGGTGGCGCCAGCAAGGCCAAGGCCAGCAGCGAAATGCGAAAGATCGGTGGGCGGTTCATGGGTGGCTCATCCAATCGAAATGACGGACCGCGCGCCCTGGCGGCGGCCGATGATGTTCAGGAGATTATTCAATGCGGCGTCGTAGCCGGGCCCGGCGGCGGCATCGCCAACAAAGCGTGCCTTGCCGGCGCTCCAACTGCCTTGGCCGTTGAGCAGCAGCGCACCGTCAATGGTGCTGAGCTTGAGCAGGCTGACCCCGGCGTTGCCCGGATCGGCGCTGATGTTGAAGCGGTAGCTGCCCAGCGGCTCGACCGTGGACAGCCGGGAGGTGAGCTGGTTCAGCTCCAGCTCCATTTGCCCCGATTTTTGGGTCTGCCGCCAGCGGCCCTGCACCGATTCGAGCCGGAAGTCGCGGGCGCTCATGCGCAGCGAGCCGCCCAGCTGCAAGGTGTTCCACGGCGTGCCCAAGCCCGCCAGCCACGCGGCCGGCCAGCGTGCCAGCCAGGTGCTGGCACCGGCCAGGCTCAGCTCGCTGCGTCCCAGGCCCGGCTTCAGCAGCGCTTGCAACTCGCCGTTGATGCAGCAATCTTGTTGCGCCTTGATGAGCAGCCCGAGGCCCTGGATGCCCACCACCCAGCGCACGCGGCCCGGCAGGGCGCTGGCATCGCGGCTACCGGCGCCGCCGGTCAACACCAGCACGCCGCTGCCCCGCCACACGCTGCCGCGCGCATCGGTGATCAGCAGATGGCCGTCGCTGCCCGATGCAAGCGCCTGCGCCAGCCAGGTGGCCGGGGCGAACATCACGAGGCCCAGCAGGCCGCCGAGCAGGCCGCCGACGAGGCTCCAGCGCAGGGCCAGCTTGCTGGCATTCATGGTGCGGCCCCGTTCAAGGCCAGCACGATGGTGCCGCTGTAGCCCGTGGGGCCCCGCAGCAGCTGCGCTTGCACCGGCCGGGCGCGCGCGGCACTGCGCACCTCGCCCAGCCAGGCCAGCAAGGGCTCGCTGCCGATGCCGCTGACGGTCAACACCGCACGGTCGCCGCTGATGCTCAGCTTGGCGGCGGCGCCCAGGTGATCGCTGGCGGCTTGCAGCGCGATGGCACCCTGACCCGCCGGCACCGCCGGCACCGCCTTCAGCACCCGCACCTCGGCCGCCAGGCTTTGCATGTTCTGCAACTGGCGTTCCACCACATCGATTTGCGCGGGCGCTTGTCGCAGCGTGCGCCAGGCGGGTTGCACGGCCAGCAGCCACAGGGCCAGCAGGGCCAGCGCCCAGGCGGCGATGCGCAGGGCAGATTGTTCCCGCGCACCCAGTGCTTGCCAGCGGGCGCGCAGCGGCGCCAAGGCGGTGGACAGGCGTTGTGCGGTCGTCATGAGGCCGTGCCCGGGGTGTTTTTGGCGGCGGGGCGGCTCAGCGTCAGCCGGCCTTCGGCACTGTCCAGCTGCCAGCCATTGCTTTGCAACTGGGTGCGGAACTGGCTGATCTGTGCCTCGCTCCAGCCGGTAGCCGGCACGATCAGGCGGCCCGGCTCAAAGCTCAGCGCCTCGGCCGGCCCGCGCTCGGTGGGCCAAGCGGCGGCAGCGGCGGCCAGCAGGGCTTCAAGGTCTTGGTCGCCAGGACGGCCGGCGCTGGCGCGCAGCAGCTCGGTTTCGCGTTGCATTTGCACGGGCGCATCCAGCACGGCACGCACCTGCGGATAGCTGTCGGTCAAGGTGCGGCTCAGGCTCGCCTTGCCCGCCTGCAATTGCTGGTTGTAGCGCCAGGCCAGCAGGTTCAAGCCCAGCACCTGCACGGCCAGCAGGGCGACCAGGCCGATGCGAACCGGCCGCCAGTTGGGCTGCATGAACTGGCGATAGGCCTGGCGAACGGTGCGCAGGCCGCGGGTGCGCTGCGCCAGCTCGAACTGGCGTAGGTTCCAGGGCGAGTCGATCACGGCCAGCGCGCGTTGCTCGTCACTGGTCACGCTCACCGCGCTGCCCAACCACTGCTCGGCCTGCGCGACCACGGCGGGGGTGGCCGTCCAGGTGGCGGTTTGCAGCAGCGCTTCGGGCAGGAGCTGCCGCGTCAGCGCGCCGTCCAGCGGCAGATTGGCTACGCCATCGGGATGGCTCCAGCGCAGTTTGACTTGGTCTTGCGTGCTGCCGGCGTGGAAATGCCCTTGCGGCTGCGCGCTGGGCACCGACAGCGGAACGATCCGGTCAACAAACACCTGGGCCGCTTCAAGCAGGGCCAGGTGTTGGAGCAGCGCCGCCCGTGATGTGACGGCCACCCAGGCGGTGTCGCCGCCGACCCGGCCGGGTTCGACGGCAAAGTGCAGGTTTTCGGGGTCGTCCAGCAGGCTTTCTTCCATCAGCCCGGCCAGTGCCGAGCGCATTTGCCGTCCGGCGCGCGGCAACTCGACCCGTTGCCAGGCGATGTCGGCTTCGGCCGGCACCGCGATCACGGTGGCGGCGGCTGGCAGCAGCGCGGCAGGGCTGTGGCCCTGTCGGTTGACAGTCTGCCCGTCCGTGCTGAACAAGAAGGCATAGCCGCCGCCCGAGTTGTCGGCGTGGGCGTCGGCATGGGCGTGGGCGGACTGGCCCTGGGCGCGCATGCGGGTGCGAGGTGGCAAAAAGAGGATCAGGGTGCTCATATCAACCGGGGAGTCTCGCTGATTCTAGAAAGACAATATTTCTGGACGATCCAACTCATGGCTTGCGCTCCAGAACCTGGTTCACGCGCTGCCGGTCGAGCACCAGCATGTCAAGCCCGCGCCGCTGCACCAGGGCGCGTTCTTCCAGTACCCGCTCGTCCAGGCGCAGCCGGCTGTTGACAATGAAAAACGAGCTCACGACGCCAACCCGCTCGCTGCTGATCACGACGGATTCCGGAAAAAACGCCTTGGCTTCCTGGGCCGTGCGCAGCGGTTTGCTTTGCCGTGCCCGCACCAGCCGCTCGGCCGAAGCCAGGTCCAGCCCATCGAACAGCGCAGCAATCACCTCGCGCGGGGCCGTGTTCAGGTTGACCGGCGTGGCGGCCGGCAGAAGGATTACCAGCGGGCGCAGCCGGTCCACGGTGTCGGTGCTGAGGCCCAGCCAGGTCAGTTGGTCGAGGGTCCGGGGGCGCAGCGGCGTCGTGCTGGCATCGCCCCCGCTGACGAAGGCCCCGCGCAGCCGGCTGATGATCAGGCTGGCCGTGCCGGGCGGCACGTCGGCGCTGTCGCACAAGCGCTCCAGCGTGCGCTGCTCGGCGGGCGGCACCTTGTCGCCCGCCATCAGGTTGCGCAAGTTGTACAGTGCCTGCGCGTCGTTCAGGCTGCCGGACAAAAACGCCTCGGGACCGCCTTCGGCCGCGTTCGCATCGGCCGCCAGGAACGTGGACAAACGGGCCTCGGCCAGGGGCGTGGCCCAGGCCTCGCCGAGATGATCGACCGCTTCGGTCTGGTTGCCGCGGGCGTCTTCGCGCAGGATCAGCCGGCCGAAATCAAGCGCTCCTTGCAAGATCCACGCAGCCTGCGCCCGGGCCCGGTCGGCCGCTTCGATCTGCACCGCACGGATCTGCCGCCAGACCATCGCCGAAGCCAGCGTGGCGATCAGGGTGACGATGATCATGGCCATGAGTAATGCAGCCCCTCGCTGAAAGGGACCTTTCATCGATCCCCCGAGGGGAGCGAGCGGCGCGGCTCCAAGTCGGCCGGCGCCGACTTGGACGCCGCGAGCGCCCACTGCGTCTCGCGGTGGGCGGCTACCGGCTTGGGGCGGCCCGGCACTCGGTCGTGCAGCCCCTCGCTGAAAGGGACCTTTCATCGATCCCCCAGGGGGTTGCCGACCGGCTTGGGGCGGCCCGGCGCTCGGTCGTGCCGCGCCGCTTTGCTTGGACCTCACGGCTGCGGCCCCAACACGATTTCCCGTGTCAAGGGCCCGTTGAAGCCGCTGCCCTCGCCGAACTGAATCACCATGCGCATGCCGGTCGGCAAGACGGCCCGTTGTGCGGGGAGTGCCGCGTTGGCTGGAGCTGTTGCGGCAGTCGCTGCGGGCGCTGCTTCGGTCACCACATCGTCGCTGGATTGCGCATTGCTCCAGGCATTGCCTCGGTAGTAAAAAAGTTGCCAGCCGGTCACGCCTTCCAGCGCTTTCAATTGCGAGGTTTCCTGGCCCAACAGTTGCTGGCTGCGCTCGGCGCTTTCGGTCAGCGCGGCCACGGTCTGCACCACCGGGCCTTCCCAGCGCAGCAGCCGCCCCTCCCGAACCGACCACACCACCACTTGCAGACCCAGCGGCTGCTGCCGAGTCAGGCGCAGGCTGGCCCCGTCAAAGTTCAGCGGCGGGATGACCTGGCTGTCTTGCAGCGCGCGCAGGTCCTGCTCCCACTGCGCCATGACGGTCTGCAGGCGCACGGTCTGGTCCAGATGGCCTTGCGCGATGTCACGGGTCTTCAGCAGCGCATCGATGCCGCGCCAGGACATCACGGCCATCGTTGCCATGATGACCAGGGCAACCAGCACCTCGACCAGGGTGAAGCCGCCGTCGCGGGTTTGAGCCCCTTGCATCATGGGTAGCGGCTCATGATGGTGGACAGGCTCAGCGTCGGCTGGCCGTCCGCATCGGCCAGATTGGCATCGACGCGGCGGAAATTCGGGTTGGGCGTGGTGCGCACGACCAGGTTGCCCCGGAAGGTCTCGCCCAATTGGGCACAGCTGAATTCACTGTCGCCCACGGCCGGGAACTGGTGCGACAGCCGCAGCTCGGTGAGCTGGTTTTCTGCGCACCACTGGGCAGACGTCACGCTTTGCAGCCGCGCTGCGTTGTTGGTCAGCGCCCCGGCCGCCTTGACGCCCGCAGCCAAGCTGATGGCCACGATCACCAGCGCCACCAGCACCTCGATCAAGGTAAAGCCGCGTTGCTTCATGGGCTGGACGAGGGGCTCACTTCGAACGGCGACAGGCCATCTGTCGCCAGCTCGATTCGCACCGAACCGAGACCCAGCTGCACCCGCTGCGCGCCGATCAAGGGCTCCGGCCCGAGCCGGATGAAGCGGGCACCGCCGCCTATCACCACGGCCAGCGGCTCGCCGAGCCAGCGGCGCGGCAGGGCAAGTTGGCGGGGCAGGCCTTCAAAGCGAAATTGATCGTCGGTGGCGTCTTGCACCGGCACCCAGCGCACATCAAGCCCGGTCGCCCGGCTTTCTGCACGGGCGGTTTCAAACAAGGCGGCCAGCCGCTCGCCCTCGCGCGCCAGCTGCGCGGCGGCGGGGTCGCGCAGGGCCAGACTGATGATGCCGGCGGAGATGGCCACAACGGCCACGACGACCAGCAGCTCGATCAGTGTGAAGCCGTTCGGGCGGCTTTGGGCCAGCCCGCGTTTATTGCCAGGAGCCAATGTCGGCGTCCCGTCCTTCACCGCCGACCTTGCCATCAGCGCCGAAGCTGTAGACATCGATTTCGCACTTCACGCCGGGGTTGGCGTATTGGTAGGGCTTGCCCCAGGGATCGACGGGCAACTTGTCGAGGTACGGCCGCCAATTCGGTGGAATCGTGCCGGCCGTCGGTTTGCGCACCAAGGCATCAATGCCTTGCTCGGCGCTGGGGTAGCGTTGGTTGTCGAGCTTGTACAACTTCAGCTGCTGCATCAAAGATCCGACTTGGGTCTGCGCCGCGGTGACTTTGCTGTCGTCCAGGCGATCCAGCACGTTCGGCACGATCAGCGCGCCCAGCACGCCGATGATGGAAATCACCACCAGCAATTCGATCAAGGTGAAGCCGCGACGGCGACGCTGTGGGACGGGGAGGGGGGCTTCTAGCATGGGGGCCTGCGCGGGGTTGTGAGGGGCGCGCCGCGAGGCTCAAGCCCCTCGGCGCTTGAATCATAATCGGCCGATGCTTGCACGAATGACGGCGTTTTTGGTGTGGGGCCTGCTGGCTCTCAGTGGTGTTTATTGGCTGATGCAGTTGCTGGCGAAGCCGTTGCCGACGCCGGCGCAGGCGATGCTGGCGAGCGACCAACACGGCGGGCGAGTCGACATGACCCGCTTGTTCGGTGCCGCGGAGGTGGCTGCCGCGCCCGAGGTCGTGACCGACAGTCGGTTCAAGCTGCTGGGCGTGGTGGCCGCCAACCGGCCCGCCGCCCAACAAGCCGGTGAGGGCGTGGCGCTGATCGCGGTGGATGGCGTGGCGCGCACCGTTCGTGTCGGGGCGCTGCTCGATGGCGATCTGCGCTTGCTGACGGTGGACAAGCGTTCGGCCAGCCTGGGCCGTGCGGGTGTTGTCAGCCTGACCTTGCAAATCACCCCGGGTGCGGCGGCCGCAACCGGCTCATTGCCGCCGGCGACGTTGTCGCCGGTCGTGCTGGGTGGGGCGATGTCCAATGTGATGCCGCCGATACCTACCGCACTGCCGCCTCAATTGCCGCCCATCGATCCCGCGTCACCGCCCGGGCAGCAATCCCGCTGAACCACTGCTGTCGCCGCTGCCGGTGGGCATGCCGCTGCGGCTGATCGGCGGCTCGAACACCTGGTTCAATGTGGGCGGCGCGGTGCGCGCTTCGGCCACTTCGTGCAGGTCGGTCAGCAGGGCGGCGGCGCTGCGTATCATCGGCCAGGCAAGTGCGGCGCCGGTGCCGTCGGCGCTGTTCATGCCGAGCTCCAACAGCGCAGAAGCGTGGAACTGTGCCAGCGCCTCGTCCAGGCCGCGGTGCACATGGCTGCGGCAAAACACCGCGTAGTCCGTCACCGGGGCCGCAATTCGCGAGGCGACCTTGAGTGCCGCGCAGGCGGTGATGCCGTCGATGATGATGAGGCTGCGCTTGCTGGCGGCCACCAGCATCGCACCCACCATCACGGCGGTTTCGAAGCCGCCAAATGCGGCCAGCACTTCCATCGGATCGGTGATGTCCTTATGACGCCCCTGGGTGCCTTGCAGCACGATCAGCAGGTGGGCCAGATCGTCCTGCCGCATGGCCGGGCCGGAGACGACGAAATCGCGCACCGGACATTCGCTCAGGCGGGCCATCACCAGGGCGGCGCATTCGGCCGAGCCCTGGCCCATGCCAGCGCAGGCCAGCACATTGCCAGGCAGGTTGTCAGCGATCTCCATGCCCACCCGGACGCCGGCTTGGGCCTGCTCCAAGGTCATTGCTGGCCCGCTGCGGGCATTGCGGGTGCCGTGGGCGATCTTGCGGGCCAGCAGTTTGGCGTGGGGCGGCAACGACTCTGCGATGCCGCAATCCACCACGGTCAGCTGCAAGCCTTGCACCCGTGCAAACACCGCCGCAGGCAGGCGGTTTTGCAAGGCCAGTTGTGCTTGCTCACGCGTGCTGCGGCCCCATTGCGAGCCGATGCCGTCGACCACGATGCCATGGTCGGCTGCAAATAGGGCCAGCACGGGGTCACGAAAGCGCGGCGTCAGCGTGTTTTGCACCAGCCCCAGCCGCACCGCCAGCGGCTCCAGTTCGCCCAAGCCGCCGGCGATGGCGGCGCGGCGGTCCACCCGGTCGCGCAGGGCTCGTTCCAACTCGGGGTTGGCGGTGGGGGTGATCAGCGATTGTTGGATCGACATGGGCGGATTCTGCGTTCAGTCGCGGCTTTGATGAAATCAGCGCAGGAACAACTGATAGACGGGATTGCTGGTTTCATCCTCAAAGGGGTATCCCAGGGTCGTCAAGAAGTCGCGCAGGGCGGCCTTGTCCGCTTTGGGTACTTGCAGGCCCACCAGAATGCGTCCGTAGTCAGCGCCCTGGTTGCGGTAGTGGAACAGGGTGATGTTCCAGTTGGGATGCATGGCCGCCAGGAAACGCATCAGCGCGCCCGGCCGCTCCGGAAACAAGAAACGGTACAGCCGCTCTTCATGGGCCAGCTCCGAGCGCCCACCCACCATATGGCGCACATGTTGTTTGGCCAGTTCGTTGTCGGTCAGATCGACCGTGTCGAAGCCGTGCTTGACGAAGGTCTTGGCCAGCTTCAGCGACTCTTCCTGCTTTTGAGTGGCGATGCCGACGAAGACCTGGGCCTGCTTGGCATCGGCAATGCGGTAATTGAACTCGGTCACGCTGCGCGGGCCGAGCAACTCGCAAAAGCGCTTGAAGCTGCCGCGCTCTTCGGGAATGGTCACAGCGAACAGTGCCTCGCGGTGCTCGCCCACCTCGGCCCGTTCGGCGACAAAGCGCAGGCGGTCGAAATTCATGTTCGCGCCGCAGGTGATGGTGACAAAGGTTTTGCCCTTGCAGCCATGGGTGGCGACATATTGTTTGACGCCAGCCACCCCCAGGGCCCCGGCCGGTTCCAGCACGCTGCGGGTGTCCTCGAACACGTCCTTGATGGCGGCGCAGACGGCGTCGGTGTCCACCAGGATGAAGTCGTCGACCAGGGCGCGAGTGATGCGAAAGGTTTCCTCGCCAACCAGCTTGACGGCTGTGCCGTCGGAGAACAGGCCCACATCGGTCAAGGTCACCCGCTTGCCGGCCTTGACCGAGCGTGCCATCGCGTCGGAGTCGGTGGTCTGCACGCCGATCACCTTGATCTCGGGCCGCACCGCCTTGATGTAGGCCGCCACGCCCGAGATCAGGCCGCCGCCGCCGATGGCGACGAAGATCGCGTCGATCGGGCCCTGGTGTTGGCGCAGCACTTCCATGGCGATCGTGCCTTGGCCGGCGATCACATCGGGGTCGTCGAACGGATGGACGAAGGTCAGGCCCTGCGCGCGCTCCAGCTCAAGGGCGCGGCCGTAAGCGTCGGTGTAGCTGTCGCCGAACAATTCCACCTCTCCGCCGAGCGCCTGAACGGCATCGATCTTCATCTTGGGCGTGGTGACTGGCATCACGATCACCGCGCGGCAACCGAGCTTCTTGGCCGACAGCGCCACGCCCTGCGCATGGTTGCCGGCCGAGGCGCAGATCACGCCCTTGGCGCGCGCTTCGGCGCTCAAATGCACCATTTTGTTGTAGGCGCCGCGCAGCTTGAAGCTGAACACTGGCTGCTCGTCTTCGCGCTTGAGCCAAACCTTGTTGGCCAGGCGTTTGGACAGGTTTTTAGCGTGAGTCAGCGAGGTTTCTACCGCCACGTCGTAAACGCGGGCATTCAGAATTCGCTGCAAGTAGCTGTTGTCGCTGGGCACCAGGGCTGGCAAGTCGCCAGCAGTTGTCATTTTTTTCGTGCGGGCCGTGCCAGCCATGAGGCGCTCTCCAATGCGACTGTGTCCGTTGGATGATAAATCAGGCCAAAAAAACCCGAGCTTTTGCAAGCTCGGGTTGAATCCACCATGGAGGCGGTGGAGGAGACAATGGGTGCAATTCAGGGGCTGTTGAGAAGCAGTTGCCACAGTGAAATCGCTTGTCTGCAGTTTAGCTGTAGGTTTTGCTGCACTGCAATATATTTTCGTGAAATGTTTGGGTTTTCATCTCTAAAAACTGGAAAGCTTTTCTATGCAATGCACGATCAACTGGATGGGCACTGAAGGCATGTCCTTTGTCGCTGAAACTGGCAGCGGCCATCTGCTGACAATGGACGGCGCGCCCGATGGCGGCGGTCACAATCTTGCCCCACGGCCGATGGAAACGGTCTTGGCCGGCACCGGAGGCTGCACCGCTTACGACGTGGTGCTGATCCTGAAACGGGGCCGCCACGATGTACGCGGTTGCCAAGTCAAACTCAAGGCCGAGCGAGCGCTTACCGAGCCGAAAGTCTTTACCGCCATCCATATGCATTTTGTGGTGACGGGGCGCGGCCTGAAACAAGACGTGGTCGAGCGAGCTGTGGCCCTGTCGCACGAGAAGTATTGTTCGGCCAGCATCATGTTGGCCAAAACTGCGGCGATCACAACATCGGCTGAAATCGTCGAAGGCTAGCGATTTCAAACATGGTGTGCGGTGGCGGTCATCAGCTTCGCCACCAGCCGCATGACGGCCTTGGCCGGCGCCGGCAAGACCTGCGCCCCGGCTGCCATGGCTTCGTCGGCGTGCCGAGCCTCCTCTTCTTTCATTTGCGCCACGATGGCCCGGGAAGCCGTGTCTTCGACGGGCAGGCGATCCAAATGACTGGCCAGGTGCTGCTCCACTTGGCGCTCGGTTTCCACCACAAAACCCAGGCTGACCCGGTCACCGGCCAAGCCCGCCAGGCTGCCAATGGCAAATGCACCGCCGTACCACAGGGGCGTGAGCAGGCTGATGCGGTCCCCCAGGCTATCGAGTCGCTCGCGAGTCCAGGCCAGGTGATCGAGCTCTTCTTGCGCCGCCTGTGCAAAGTGCGCCCGCAAGGCCGGGTTGCGACTGGCCAGGGCCTGCGACTGGTACAGCGCCTGTGCACACACCTCGCCGACATGATTGACCCGCATCAACGCGCCAGACAAGCGCGACTGCTCAGGCGTCAATGCTGCCGCGCTTGGCGTAGCAGGTGTCGGCGCAGCGCGTCGTGCCGAGGGCGTACCCCACATCACATGGAGACTGTGCCCTGCGCTGGCCAGCAGTCGATCGAAGGTCGATAAATTAGGGCTGTGCATCATTGAACTTCTTCTTCAGTGTGGCTTTTAAGTTTATGGGTAGCAAAAAGACCGTGTTTTCAGCTGGAAAGCCCTATGCAACATGTGTCTGAATTGTGATATCGCATTTTCGTTGCGTGTCGACAACGCAATCAGGGTATTTGGCACTGTCAATCTCGCGAAAGGTCGAATCGTCTGGTGCAATACGGCAACTTCCGCTGCGGAGGTAGGCCCGATGTGATCCTTTAGAGGGTCACGGATCGGGGCCTCAATGAATTTTTAGGAGTATCGAATGAAGAAATCAATCGTCGCACTGGCCGTTTTGGGCTCTTTCGCTGGCATGGCCGCTGCTCAATCGTCGGTGACGCTTTTCGGCGTCGTCGACTTGGCCGCCCGTTACACCAAGGCTAACGGCAAGGACGTCAAGCAACTGTCTAACGACGGCAGCAGCTCCAGCCGCCTTGGCGTGCGTGGTGTTGAAGACCTCGGCGGCGGCCTGAAGGCTGGCTTCTGGCTGGAGTCGGCGCTGTCGGCTGACACTGGCACGGTCGACGCCACCCGTTTCTGGGGCCGTCGCGCCACCGTCAGCTTGATGGGCGAATTCGGCGAAATCCGTTTGGGCCGTGGCAAGACCTCGACCCGTCTGGTCATCGACGACTTCGACGTCTATAGCACGACCGGCCTGGGTGATGTGACCCGCGTCTATCAAACGTTCCCCGGCGCCACCGTTGGCACGACGCCGACTGCCATCGACAACATCAACCGTAGCGACAACCAAGCTCAGTACTTCCTGCCGGGCAACATCGGTGGT
>JBBQKT010000083.1:0-11433 GCA_038327205.1 Burkholderiales bacterium
CGAGCGAGGCCATGAAGCCGGTGTCGGCGATCATTTCCATGCAGAGCTGGGCCTCGCGGTAGCTGGGGCCACCGGGGACGGTGGTGCCTACGCCCGGCGCGATGTCGGGGTCGAGGAAATCGACGTCGAAGCTGACGTGCAGGTGCGTGTTGGCATCGAGCGTGGCCAGGGCCAGCTCCATGGTGTGGCGCATGCCCATCTCGTCGATGTAGCGCATGTCGAACACTTCGAGCTCCTGCGCATGGACGAAGCGCTTTTCGCCCGCGTCGACGCTGCGAATGCCGATCTGGCGCACCCATTTCGGGTTGATGGCGGGCACCTTGCCGCCGATCTCGATCAGCGCCTGCGGGCCGAAACCTGCCAGGCAGGCAACCGGCATGCCGTGGATATTGCCGCTGGGGGTCAAGGCGCTGGTGTTGAAGTCGGCATGGGCGTCGAGCCACAGGATGCGCAGCTTTTTGCCCACATCGCGGCAATGGCGGGCGACCGCGCTGATCGAGCCGATGCCCAGGCAGTGGTCACCGCCCAGCAGGATCGGCAGGCGGCCGGTCTTCAGCTCGGCATACATCGCTTCATGCACGGCCTGGTTCCAGGCCACGACCTCGTTCAGATGCCGGTAGCCGTCCACCGGGGGCAGCCAGGGGTTGTAGGGCCCGGTCACATTGCCCCGGTCGATCACGTTGACCCCGTGGGATTCCAGGATGGCGGCCAGATCAGCCACGCGCAGGGCTTCGGGGCCCATGCTGGCGCCGCGCGCGCCGGCACCGATGTCGGTGGGGGCGCCAATCAGGGAGACATTGCGGAGTGTGGTCATTGGGGGGCGTCCAGGTCGTAGGTCGAGGCGAGCAGGTTCCAGGCCTCCTCGGCAGTTTCGACAAAGTGAAACAGCTGCTCGTCACCGGGGGAAATCATGCCGGTTTCGATCAGCCAGTCGAAGTTGATGAGCTTGGTCCAGAACGCCCGGCCGAACAGCAGGATCGGACGCGGGCGGCACTTACCGGTTTGGATCAAGGTGATCGTCTCGAACAGTTCATCGAGCGTACCGAAGCCGCCGGGGAAGCAGACGAGGGCCACCGAGCGCATCAAGAAGTGCATTTTGCGCAGCGCAAAATAGTGAAAGCGAAAGCACAGCTCGGGCGTGATGTAAGGGTTGGGATGCTGCTCGTGGGGCAACACGATGTTCAGGCCGATGCTTTTGCCGCCCACCTCGTAAGCACCGCGGTTGCCGGCTTCCATGATGCCGGGGCCACCCCCGGTGACCACATAGATGGGCTTGGCGCGCATCGCCGATTCGCGCGTGACGATGGCGGCAAAGCGGCGCGCCTCTTCGTAGTAGTGGCTCATCGTCAGCTGCATCTCAGCCCGCTTCAGGGCGCCAGCGTCGGGCGTCATCTTTGCTGCGGCAACCCGCTTTTCGGCGTCGTCGCGCGAGGGTATGCGGGCGCTACCGAACATCACGATGGTGGCCTCGATACCCAGCTCGGTCTGGATGATTTCGGGTTTGAGCAACTCCAGCTGCATGCGTACCGGGCGCAATTCGTCGCGCAGCAGAAAGTCGTTGTCGTCAAACGCCAGCAGATAAGCGCTGCCCGGGCCGTCGTAATCGGGCGGCGGGGGCAGGGGGGCCCGGGCGAGGGCCTCTTCTTGCGCGCTGGGAAAGTTGCGGGCCGTCAGCGGCTTGGTATTTTGGGTGGGCATGGTGTCGGATCAGTGTCGGTGGGCGGGCAAAGAATTTTCGGTGGCAATCGGGCCGGGGGACCGGATTTCATTCGGCGAAGCTTGCTGGCGGACGTTGCTGGCAAACCGTGCAGCTTGGGTCGCGCTGGACGGCAATTTCGCTCCATGCCATACGCTCGGCGTCAAGCATTTGCAGCCGCCCGGCCAAGCTGAGCATGCCGTCGCCGTCCACCCGCGCCAGCAGCTTCAGCGCCTCGGCTGCCTGCATGCTGCCAATGATGCCGACCAGGGGCGCAACCACGCCCATCGTGGCGCAGCGTGCCTCGTCGAAGTCGCTGTCGGGCGGGAACAGGCAGGCATAGCAGGGCGCATCGGCATCGCGCGTGTCGTAAACGCTGATCTGCCCGTCAAAGCCGATCGCCGCACCAGAAACAAGGGGTTTGGCATGGGTCACGCAGGCGCGGTTGACGGCTTGGCGGGTGGCGAAGTTGTCGCAGCAATCGATCACCACGTCGGCAGCGCTGACCAAGCGGTCGAGCAGGGCGGCATCGGCGCGGATTTGCAAGGTGTTGACGACGGCGTCGGGGTTGATCTCGGTCATGGCCACAGCGGCGGAGTTCACCTTGGGCTGGCCGATGCGCGCGGCCGTGTGGGCGATCTGGCGCTGCAGGTTGGTCAGATCGACAGTGTCGTCGTCCACCAGGGTGATCTGTCCGACGCCCGCCGTGGCCAGGTACAAGGCCACCGGGGAGCCCAGGCCACCGGCGCCAATCACCAAGGCATGGCTGGCCAGCAGCCGCTGTTGGCCTTCGATGCCGATCTCATCCAGCAGGATGTGGCGGGAGTAGCGCAGCAGTTGCTCGTCGGTCATAAGGGCAGCATAAAAGACAAACGGCCCGCTTTGAGGGCGGGCCGTTTCAAGTCCATCAAGGACCGCTTTACTCCGTTTTGGCTTCTGCCTTGCGTTCCACCGCCGTCTTCGACACCATCACCGGCCGGCCACGCAGCTGGTTGATGGCCTGGGCGAGTGGGAAGTCCTCGGCGCTGCCGAATTCAGGCAATGGCTTGGGCGGCTCGTTCTTTTTGGACATTTCGGCTTCCAGCTTGGTGCGGGCTTCCTCGCGGGCCTTTTCGCGCTCTTTTTCGACCGGTGCGTCTTTCTTTTCGTCGCCGTTGTTCAGGTGCTTCTCAAGATCGGCCTCACGCATCCGCAGCGCGGCAAAAACATTGCCTTCGGCGGTTTCGTCGAGCAGCACATCGGGCACGATGCCCTTGGCCTGGATCGAGCGGCCGCTCGGCGTGAAGTAGCGCGCCGTGGTGATCTTCAGCGCCGTCTCCGGGCTCAGCTGGCGCACCGTCTGCACGGAGCCCTTGCCAAAGGTCTGCGCGCCCATGATGGTGGCGCGGCGGTGGTCTTGCAGCGCGCCAGCCACGATCTCGCTGGCCGAGGCCGAGCCTTCATTGACCAGCACGATCATCGGCACGCTCTTCAGCGCGGCGGGCAGTTTCTTCAGCGGATCGGTGCCGCCGCGGCGCAGGTAGTAGTCGGGGCTGGCCTTGAAGCTGGCTTTCGAATCGGCGATCTGGCCGTTCGTGCTGACGACTTCCAGGTCTTTAGCGAGGAAGGCGGCGGAGATGGCCACGGCCCCCTCCAGCAAGCCGCCCGGGTCGTTGCGCAGGTCGAGCACCAGGCCCTTGATATTGGGGTCTTGCTTGTAAAGCTCTTCGAGCTTCTTGGCAAAGTCATCGACCGTGCGATCCTGGAACTGGCTCACCCGCAACCACGCGTAGCCCGGCTCGATCATCTTGGCACGCACGCTCTGCACCTTGATTTCCTCGCGCACGATGGTGATGGGGAAGCTGCGGTTTTCGTTCTTGCGGTAGATCGTCAACATCACCTTGGTGCCCGGCTCGCCGCGCATCTTCTTCACCGCTTGGTCAAGACCCAGACCCTTCACATAGGTGTCGTCGATCTTGCTGATCAGATCGCCACTCTTGAGGCCTGCCCGAAAGGCGGGGGAGCCTTCGATCGGCGAAACGATCTTGACGAGGCCGTCTTCCATGCCGATTTCGATGCCCACGCCGATGAATTTGCCGGTCGTGCCTTCGCGGAATTCCTTGAAGTTCTTCTTGTCGAAAAATTGCGAATGCGGATCGAGCCCCGAGACCATGCCGGAGATCGCGTCGTTGATGAGTTTCTTCTCATCGACTGGCTCGACGTAATCGGACTTGACCATGCCGAACACCGCCGCGAGTTGCTGCAGCTCCTCCAGCGGCAGCGGTGACAGGCTGCTGCGGGCGTTGGCCTGCAACTGCATCGTGGTCAACGCGCCTGCCACGGCACCCAAGGCAACCCAGCCGGCAACTTTCAGTTTGGCACCCATGATTTGAGTGTGTCCTATCGGTGAAATCGAGCAAAGGGGAGAGGCGGGTGGCCGATCAATACAGGCCAAAACGCTGGTTTAAGTATAAAGCCGCACCATTTGTTGGCGCTTGGCAAAGGGCTGCCTTTGCCCCTCAATCCGGCGGCATCGGGGCGAAATCCAGCACGAAAGTCACTGCTTTACCTCAGATTTACCCGATCACCCAAGCCTTGGTCCCGCCGGCGGGAATCGAACCCACATTTGCCGCTTAGGAGGCGGCCGTTCTATCCATTGAACTACGGCGAGGCAACTCGAAATTGTAGGGGCTGGCAAGCAGCAGCCGATTTCCCTTTCACCCCTTTCACCCCTCACACCCTTCCACCACCATCTGCACACGTTCCTGCCCGTTGTAAGCATCGACGCTCAGCCGGTAGGCCAGCCGCACCTGCTCGCCGACGGGCTCCACACGGCTGAACCAGATGGCGTCTCTCAAAGCGCCACCCTGCCGCACCCGCAGCTTCAAATGCTTTTCGCCGACGATGCGCTGCGAGACGATGGTGACGGCGTCGCAGAACACCGGCGCTTCAAAGGCCTGGCCCCAGACTTGCGATTCCAGCTCGCGGACGGCTGCCGGGTTGAAAGCCTCGGCGGGCAAGGGACCATCGGTGCGCAGGGTGCGCGTCAATGCAGCCGCATCCAGCCATTCCGCCGCGACCTGCTGAAACGCCGCATCGAAGGCCTCGAAGCCGTCTTCGGCCAGGGTGCAGCCGGCCGCCATCGCATGGCCGCCGAACTTACGCAGCAAATCGGGATGCCGCTTGCTGACCAGGTCCAGCGCGTCGCGCAGATGAAAGCCCGGGATCGAGCGGCCCGAGCCTTTGAGGTGACCGTCGGCCCCCATGGCGAAGACGAACGTGGGGCGGTGGACACGGTCTTTCAGGCGCGAGGCGACGATGCCGACCACGCCCTCGTGGAAGTCGGGCTCAAAAATTGCCAGCGCCGGCGGTGGCTCGCCGCGCAGCTTGGGGTTTTGCATCAGCTCGGCCAAACGCAGCTCGGCCTGCTCGCGCATATCGGCTTCGATCACGCGGCGCTCGCGGTTGATTTCATCGAGCTGCTTGGCCAGTTCGAGCGCACGGCCCGGGTCGTCGGTCAGCAGGCATTCAATCCCCAGCGTCATGTCCGACAGGCGACCGGCGGCGTTGATGCGCGGACCCAGGGCAAAGCCCAGGTCGAAGGCGTTGGCCTGCGTGCTGTCGCGCCCGGCCGCCGTGAACAGGGCGGCGACGCCGGCTTGCATGCGGCCGCTGCGCATGCGCTTCAGGCCTTGGGCAACGAGGCGGCGGTTGTTGGCGTCGAGCCTGACCACATCGGCCACCGTGCCCAGGGCCACCAGGTCGAGCAGGCCATCGAGCTTGGGCTGCGGCGCGGCGTCGTACAAGCCGCGTGCGCGCAGCTCGCTGCGCAGGGCCAGCAGCACATAGAAGGCCACGCCCACGCCGGCCAGGTTCTTGCTCTCAAACGCGCAGCCGGGCTGGCTGGGGTTGACGATGGCGTCTGCCAACGGCAGCTCAATCTGATCGGCAATTAACGCGGGCAGGTGATGGTCGGTCACCAGCACCTTCAGGCCCAGCGCCTTGGCGTGGGCAACACCGGCGAGGCTGGCGATGCCGTTGTCCACGGTCATCAGCAACTGCGGCGCTTCCTTCATGGCCAGATCGACGATGGCGGGGGTCAGGCCGTAGCCGTGGATGGCTCGGTCGGGCACCACGTAGCGCAGCTGATGCGGCTTAGCGCCCAGCAGGGCCAGGCCGCGCAGGGCGACGGTGCAGGCGGTGGCGCCGTCGCAGTCGTAGTCGGCCACGATGCAGATGCGGCCACCGCCGGTGATGGTGTCGGCCAGCAAGGCGGCGGCGGCGCTGATGCCTTTGAGCGTGTCGGGCAGCAGCAGCCGGGCCAGGCCGTCGTCCAGCTCGTCCGCCGAGCGCACGCCGCGCGCAGCGAACAGGCGGGCTAGCAGGGGCGAGACACCGGCCTGCTCCAGCGCCCAGACGGCGCGCGGCGGCACGTCGCGGGTGAGGATTTGCGGGGAGGCAGTCATTAGGGCAGTCAAAGGGCAGTCAAAGGGCAGTCAAAGGGCAGTCAGCAGGGCAGCGGTATTGGCGCGCGGGGTGGCCAGGCGCTGCCAAAGCCGCGTCAGGCCGCCGCGTGGCGGCATCGAAAAGGTCTGCGCCAGGCGCTCGCCGCACAGGGTGATGGACACCGGCTGATCAGCCTGGGCGCGCGCCAGGGCGGCTGCCACTGGCCCCGCATCGAGCGCGGCCCAGGCTTCGGACCAGGCCGCCCAGTCGCCAGCCAGCAGCGGGGCGCGCAGGCGCTCGTCGATGAGCACTTCGGCGGGCATGGCGTGGCCCACGTCCGACCCGGTGCCGCTGATCCACACCGAGTTGACCGGCTGCAGGCCCTGGGCTTCACGGGCGTCATTCAAGGGGTGGTTGTGCAGCAGCATCTGGGCCTCGTTTTGCAGGATGCGTAGGCGGCGGGCCTCGGGCATCCAGGCGTCCACACTGCGGGCGATCACGCGGTCGATGCTGGCACTGTGCAGGCCAGCCAGGTTCGCATGGGCGACCAGCCATTCGGTGGGCGATAGCCACAGCGACTGCCAGCCCTCGGCCACCGGCCACAGCTCGCCCAGAACGGCAAACAGCGCTTGCGAGGCGGCAGCATCCAGGCGCAGGTCGGCGGGGTTGTGGGCGCTGATCTGGTCGCTGCCAACAGCCAAGTGGACCGGCGTCAACAGGGCCCAGCCGAGCTGGCCGTCCAGACCGGCGGCCTGCGCCTTCCAGGCGGCGACCGGCGCTTGGTCCGGCGTGACACCGCGCAGCGCGGCCATCACTTGTTCGGCGGGTGTGTGGAAGCTGTATTCATCGCTGCCGATGGGGGGCGAGCTGGGCTTCATGAGGCCCAGCACCGCGGCGAGGTTCGGCAGTGCGGCGTCGCCGAGCGTGTGGGCGCAGGCGTCGCCCAGGGCGCTGGCATGGGGAATCAAGAGATGCATCGGGGGATTATCGGTACGCCGCTCCTGTGCTTCGCCGTCATGCCAGCGAAGGCTGGCATCCAGTCGGTGCAAACACCCGTCGCTGTTTGCGTTGGATTCCAGCCTGCGCTGGAATGACGGGACGTCTTCTCGACCTGCGTCATACCCCCGTCACGCCGTCCCGCGATGCTTGCGAGCCATGCATGACGACAAGCCCAACTACCGCTATCGCACCGTCTGGATCTCCGACATCCACCTCGGCACGCCCGGCTGCCAAGCCGAGGCCTTGCTGGATTTTTTAAAGCAGGTGGAGTGTGAACAACTCTTTTTGGTGGGCGACATCATTGACGGCTGGCAGCTGCGCCGCAGCTGGTATTGGCCGCAGGCGCACAACGATGTGGTGCAAAAGCTCCTGCGCAAGGCACGCAAGGGTTGCCGCGTGATCTTTATTCCGGGCAACCATGATGAGTTCGCCCGCAAGTATTTGCAGCACGACTTTGGCGGCATCGAGGTGGCGGAGGACTGGATTCATGAGACTGCGGACGGCCGCAAGCTGTGGATCACCCATGGCGATTTGTTCGACGGCGTAATCCAGTGCGCCAAATGGCTGGCCCATGTGGGTGACACCCTGTATGAGTTCACGCTCAAGCTGAACCGCTGGCTGAACCGGGCGCGGGCGCGGATGGGCCTGCCGTACTGGAGCTTGTCGAAATACCTGAAGCTCAAGGTCAAGCGGGCGGTCAGCTACGTCAGCGACTTCGAGGTGGCCGTCGCCCGCGAGGCGCGCAAACGCGGCGTGCACGGCGTTGTTTGCGGCCATATCCATCACGCCGAGTTGCGCGACATCGACGGCATCTTGTATGCCAATGACGGCGATTGGGTGGAGAGCCTGACGGCCCTGGTCGAACACGCCGACGGGCGCCTGGAGATCGTCGATTGGAGTGCGCGCAGCCATGTGCCGGTGCCAGTGCCGGTGTCAGTGCCGGTGCCGGTGGCGACGCTGCAACCCAAGCTGACCGCGGTCTCTTGAGCCGGGCCTGCTGGCACGACTGACTCATAGAATCAGTGCATGACTATTGCTGACGCTGCGCCCCTGGTTTTGCTCAACCGTGAGCAGGCCATTCTTGAGTTCAACCGGCGGGTGCTGGCCCAGGCCCAACGCGCGGATGTGCCGCTGCTGGAGCGGCTGCGCTACATCTGCATCGTGTCATCCAATTTGGACGAGTTCTTCGAGGTGCGCTTTGCCGACATGCTCGACGCCGCCCGTGCGCCAGATCGCTTGGTCAGTCATGCCGATGTCGAGCGGGTCGGCCGCGCCGCCCATGCGCTGATCGACGAGCAGTACGCGATCTTCAATGACCAAGTGATGCCGGTGCTGCTGGCCCAGGGCATCGTGGTGCTCAACCACGCCGATCGCAACGAGGCACAGCGGCGCTGGGTGGCCAAGTTCTTCGAGCGCGAGGTGCGGCCGCTGTTGATTCCGGTGGGCCTGGATCCGGCGCATCCGTTTCCGCAGGTGGGCAACAAATCGCTGCACTTCATCATGCGGCTGTCGGGCAAGGATGCCTTCGGGCGCGACAACCGCATCGCCATCGTCAAGGTGCCCCGTGTGTTGCCGCGCGTGATCAAGCTGCCGGCTCATGTCAGCGACGGCAGCCAAGCGTTTGTGCTGCTGACCAGCGTGATCCGTGCACACCTGGAAGCGCTGTTCCCCGGCCGCAAGGTCGAAGCGTTTTCGCAGTTCCGCGTCACCCGGGATTCCGACCTGGAGGTCGACGAAGAAGAGATCGCCAATTTGCGCCACGCGCTGCGCTCGGGCCTGACCACGCGCCACTTCGGCCGTGCCGTGCGGCTCGAAGTGGTGAACAGCTGCCCGGCCGAGCTGTCGCAGTTTTTGCTTGAACAGTTTGGCCTGCCTGCGGCAGCGCTGTACCGGGTCAACGGCCCGGTCAACCTGGTGCGGCTGAACGAGTTGATCGACCAGACCGACGCGCCCGCGCTGCGCTTTGTGCCCCATGAGCCGGTCTGGCCGCAGGCCAGCCTGCCGCGCCAGCGTTCGATGTTCGAGCGGCTCAAAAAGGGTGATGTGCTCTTGCACCATCCGTTCGAGAGCTTCGAGCCGGTGGTGGAGTTCTTGCGCGAGGCCGTTCACGACCCCGATGTGCTGGCCATCAAGCAGACGATTTACCGCACCGGCAGCCAGTCGGTGTTGATGGACTTGTTGATCGAGGCGGCACGGCGCGGCAAGGAGGTGATGTGCGTGGTCGAGCTGAAGGCACGCTTTGACGAGGAGGCGAATATCAACTGGGCCGAGCGGCTTGAGGCCGTGGGCGCACAGGTCGTGTACGGCATCGTTGGTTACAAGACCCATGCCAAGCTGCTGCTGGTCACCCGCCGTGAGAAAGGCAAGGCCGGCCGGCCTGTCTTGAAGCGCTACGCCCACCTGTCCACCGGCAACTACAACCCCAAGACCGCACGCTTTTATACCGATCTGGGCTATCTGACGGCCGATGCCGAACTGACCGCCGATGCCGACAGCGTCTTCCGCCAACTGGCCTCGTTGGGCCAGGTGAAGACGCCGCGCCAACTGCTGCTGGCACCGTTCAATATGCACAGCCGGATGATGGGCTATCTGGCCCAGGTGGAGCAGGCGGCGCGCGAGGGCAAGACAGCCCGCATCGTCATCAAGATCAACGCCTTGACCGACATCGAGCTGATCGCCGGCATCCTGCGGGCCGCGCAGGCCGGTGCCAAGGTGGATCTGATCGTGCGGGGTGCCTGCATGCTGCCACCGGGTCTGCCGGGCATCAGCGACGCCGTCGTCGTGCGCTCGGTCGTGGGGCGTTTTCTGGAACACACGCGCATTTGTTATTTCCGCTGGGGCGATGGTGGAAAAGAAGGTGAGGCCGACGAGGCCCTGTACCTGTCCAGCGCCGACTGGATGAGCCGCAATATGTTCCGTCGCATCGAGGTGGCTTGGCCGGTGCGCGACGTCAAGCTGCGCCAGCGCATCTATGACGAGGCGCTGACGCCCTATCTGCATGACACGCTGGACGCCTGGCAGCTCGGCCCCGATGGCCGTTCGGTGCGCATTTCTGACCACGGCGTCAGTGCGCAGCAGGCCTTGGTGAGGCTCTATTCCTCATGGACTTGATCCTGTGGCGTCATGCCGAAGCCGAGCTGCTGCGCGAAGGCAGCACCGACGCCGAACGGGCGCTGACCACCAAGGGTGAGCGCCAGGCGACCAAGATGGCGCAGTGGCTGAACCACCGGCTGGCGGCCACCACGCGGGTGCTGGTCAGCCCGGCCGAGCGCTCGCGGGCCACGGCGGCGGCGCTGGGTCGGGATTCACGCATCACGCCCAGCATTGCACCCGAGGCAACGGTCGAGGATTTGCTGAAAGCCTCGCGCTGGCCACGTTCGTCCGAGCCTGTCTTGTTGATCGGTCACCAGCCTGGCTTGGGGCAGCTCGCTGCCCTTTTGCTGGCCGGTCAGCCGCTCGACTGGTCGATCAAGAAAGGCGCGGTCTGGTGGCTGCGCAGCCGTCAACGCGACGGCGTGGATGAGGTCATCTTGCAGGCGGTGCAGTCGCCGGACTGCTTGTAAATCGTGCGTCATGCCTGCGCAGGCAGGCATCCAGTCTCGGCACGGCCGGGCCTCACAAAATCGGTACGTTTGACGAAGCTGGGTCCCAGCCTTCGCTGGGATGACGTCGGCTAGGCCAACACCAATTCGATCAGCCCGCTCTTCGCCCAGGCCTGCGCTTCCTCCTGCAACTGGAACACCGCGCGCGGCTGCTCGGTGGCCCAGGAGGGCGGCAGGCTGAGCACCAGCTTGCGGCCCTGGCGGGCCAGGCGCAGTGCCTTGACGTTGACCGCATTGCGACCGTGCTTGACGATCACGGCCAGCCGCAGGCACAGCAGCTGCCAGAGCAGGGTTTCGTCTTTCAGTTGCACATCCAGCTTGCGCAGGCTGCCGCGCTGGCCCAGGGCCAAGTCGCCCAGCCGTTTGAGTTGGTTCTGCGAGAAACCGGCTGCGTCCACATGGGCCAGCAAATAGGCGCTGTGGCGGTGGTGGTCGTGGTGCGACACCATCATGCCGATCTCATGCAGCGCGCCGGCCCAGCGCAGCTCGCGCCGGGCCTCGGCGCTCGCCTCCGGCCACGCCGCGGCATAGAGGCGGGTGGCGATCCGCGTCACCCGCTCGGCCTGCGCCGCATCGACGAGAAAGCGCTGCTGCAATTCCTTGACCGAGGCATTGCGGATGTCGTGGGCGCGCGCGGTCGAGCCGGCGCTGCTGCGCTCGTCGAGGTCGAAGATCACGCCCTGGCGCAGCGCGCCGCGCGCCGGCTGCAGC
>JBBQKT010000084.1:0-11419 GCA_038327205.1 Burkholderiales bacterium
GTGCCGCCGCCCTTGGGAGCGGCCCGGCGGTCGGCGCAACGAGCCGCATCTTGGGTGACGGCGGCCTCGTCAACAACCTGCCGCTGGACGTGGCGCGCAGCATGGGCGCGCAGCAGCTGATCGCCGTCAATGTCGGCACGCCGCTGTCTGGCCGCGCAGCGCTTGGCTCGCTGCTCGGCGTGACCGGCCAGATGATCAACATCCTGACCGAACAGAATGTGCAGCGCAGCCTCGCCACCTTGGGCCCCAAGGACCTGCTCATCAACCCGGCCCTGGGCGAGCTGGGATCGGGTGATTTCGAGCGAACCAAGGCCCTGATCACCGCCGGTGAACAGGCGGCCGAGAGCATGCTGCCCCAGCTGCGCCGCTTTGCCGTCAGCCCTGAGGCCTATGCCGAATGGAGCTTGGCGCGCACCCAACAAAGTTCGACCACGCCCCAGCTGGCCGCCATCACCTTCGAGGGCAGCCAGTTGACACAGCCCGAGCGGCTGAAAGCACAACTGGAAACCAAGCCCGGCCAGAGCTTCGACACCGAGCGGGCCGAGCGGGATGCCCGGCTGCTTGCCTCTTCGGGCGACTACGAGCGGGTCGACTACCACGTCGAACAGCGGCCGGTCGGCGACACCCTGGTGTTCGCGATGGAAGACAAGACCTGGGGGCCCAACTACTTCCGCATCGGCCTCGATCTGAGCACCGATTTCTCCGGTGAGAGCGCCTTCAATCTGCGTGTCAGCCACAACCGCCATTGGCTCACTGACAGCGGCACCGAGTGGCGCAATCAGGCCAGCATCGGTCAGACGCCGCGGCTGTTCAGCGAGATCTACCAGCCGTTGAGCTTCCAACTGGGCAACTCGAACGACTGGTTCGTCGCCGCCTCCGGCGAGCTCGAGCGGCGCACGATCAACCTCTATGACGTCGATTCAGGGCGTGCACTGGCCAGGCTGCGGCGCGACGCCAGCACCCTGGCGGCCGACCTCGGCCAACCCTGGGGCCGGCTGGGCGAAATCCGCCTTGGCGTCGTCCATCAGGACTGGCGCATCACGCCCAAGCTGATCACCCAGCAAAGTGTCACCGGCGATGGCCGGCTCGACCAGAATTGGCATGAGACCGGCCTGCGACTCAAGGCCGTGGTCGATCAGCTGGACTTTGCCAACTTCCCGCAGCGCGGCTACCGCGTGCTGATGGAGGCCGCCGCCGGCCAGCAAAGTGGCGGCACCACCGTGCGCCACGCCAGCTTCACTCGCTTTGAGCTGCAAGCCACGGCCGTGCGCAGCTGGGGTGTCCACACCCTGAACCTGAATGCCCGCACCTTGATCGCCCGTCAGCCCGAGGATTCAGCCCAGGGCCCCTACACCTTGGGCGGTTTCCAGCAGCTGTCGGGCTACCAGCCTGGTCAGCTGACCGGCAACACCCTGCTGTTCAGCCGAGCCACCTATTACCAGCGGCTGCGCGACACGCCGGTGCTGACTCGCGGCTTCTTCGTTGGCGGCTCGCTCGAAGCTGGCAATGCATGGAACCAGCGCGACCAGGTTTCACTGCGCGATCTGCGCCTGGCGGCCAGCGTCTTCGTCGGTGCCGATACCGGCATCGGCCCGCTCTATGTGGCCCTGGGTCATGCACCCAAGGGCGGCAGCGCCGTCTACCTGTTCATCGGCAGGCCGCAGTGATGCCGGCCGTGACGGCAGCGGCGATCAAGTCAGGCTGCTCGTGGATGATCCAATGCGTGGCGCCGGGCACGCGCTGCACGGTGAGGTCCGGCACGAAGGCCTCCAGGCCATCAAGCATGACGGGCGGCAAGGCGGTATCCGCCTCGCCCCAGATCACATGGGTCGGCACCCGCACGGTGACGAACTCGGGCGCAAAGCTGACATTCAAGGCCGCCGGGTCAGCGGCCGTCGGCGGGCGCAGCGGCGAGGCACGGTAATAGTTCAACGGGCCCGTCAGGCCCTGCGCCCAGACCTCCCGGTAGCGCGCCCGCATCGGCTCATCCAGCCAGGCCGCGCCAGTTTGGGTGAAAACCTGGGTGAAGAACAGCCACAGCCGCTTGTAGTCATCGGCCGCCAGCAGCGCCTCGGCATCCGGCCGGCAGAAAAAGTTCATGTAGGCGCTGGCCGCCTGCTGCGCCGGGCTCAGCTGCAACTCGCGCAAGAACGTGGCGGGATGCGGCGAATTGATGATGACCAGTCGCTGTAAAAGCTCGGGCCGCTGCACCGCCAGATTCCAGGCCACTGCACCGCCCCAGTCGTGCGCTACCAGGGCCGCCAACGGGCCTGCGCCGGTGGCAGCGATCAGGGCGACTACATCGGCGACCAGATGCTTGGCCCGGTAGGCCGCCACTTCGGTCGGCGCGCTCGATCGCTCGTAACCGCGCAGATTGGGCGCGATGCATCGGTAATCGGCCGCCAGGCCCAGCATCAGCGCGTCCCAGATGAAAGCGCCTTCGGGGAAGCCGTGCAAGAACAGCAGCCGCGGCGCATCGACCGGCCCGCAGGCGCGGCACGACAAGGTGATGCCGTGCGGCAGGGGCAGATCGAAGGTTTCGATCATTCGGGCGAGGCTGCCGAAGCTTCGGCAGCCAAACTTGCGTCTGCGGCCTCGGCCAGTGTGCGCCGGGTCCAGCCATGCAGCACCAGAGCCACATCGCCCACGCCCTGCTTCTTCAGCGCTGAAAACAAGGTCACGACGATCTCGGATTCTTCGGTCGCAATGCCGCCCAGAAATTCCTGGGTCGATGCCAGCACCGCATTGGCCTCCTTGCGGTTGAGCTTGTCCGCCTTGGTCAGCAGCACCAGGAGGCGCACCGAGCCATTGGCGATGCGGTCGGTCACGAACTCCAGCAACTGCTTGTCCAACTCGGTCAACCCCAGCCGCGAGTCAACCATCAGCACCAGGCCGGAAAGACTTCGCCGCACCTCCAGATAATCCGCCATGACCTTCTGCCAGCGCAGCTTGGCCGAGCGAGCGACGGCTGCATAGCCGTAGCCCGGCAAGTCGGCAAACAGGCAGTCGGCTGCGTCCTTCGGGCCCAGCTCGAACAAATTGATGTGCTGGGTGCGGCCCGGTGTCTTGGAGGCGAAAGCCAGCCGTTTTTGCTGGGCCAGTTGATTGATGGCGGTGGACTTGCCGGCGTTGGAGCGGCCGACAAAGGCGATCTCGGGCAATTCGGTCGCCGGCAAGTGAACGAGTTGACTGGCCGTGGTCAGAAAACGCGCGGTGTGCGTCCAGCCGAGGGCCACCTTTTCGGTCGTGGCTTCGGTGGTGATTTCCGTCGTTTCGGGGAGCGCAGCAGGGTTGTTGGTCATGAACGTCAGAGCCTTAGTGAATTGGCATTGTAAAATCTACAAGTTGCGCCTAACGAATCTATCCATCCATGATGAAGACTGCTGCTGTTTTGTTGTCGGGCCTGTTCCTGTCGGCCTCTGTGTTTGCCAATGCGGCCGCTGCCCCCGCAGCGAAACCCGATTTGGTCAAGGGTGCGGCCATTTCGGCGCAAGTTTGCGCAGCCTGCCACACGGCTGACGGCTCGCGCGGTAGCCCGGCCAATCCGATCCTGCAGGGTCAGCACCCGGAATACCTGGTCAAACAATTGACCGAGTTCAAGTCCGGCAAGCGCGCCAACGCCATCATGATGGGCATGGCCAGCACGTTGTCAGAAGAAGACATGAAAAACGTCGCCGCGTTTTATGCCTCGAAGACGGCCAAGCCCGGCTTCGGCAAGAACAAGGATTTGGCCGCCTTGGGTGAAAAAATCTACAAGGGCGGCATTGCCGACCGTCAGATCGCCGCCTGCGCCGGTTGCCACAGCCCCTCGGGCGCCGGCATGCCCGCGCAGTACCCGCGCATCGGCGGCCAGCATGGCGACTATATTGAAGCCCAATTGACCGCGTACCGCGCCGGCACCCGCGGCAACAACGCGACGATGTTGTCCATCGCCTCAAAGATGAACGACAAAGAAATCAAGGCTGTTTCAGACTACATCGCTGGGCTGCATTGACACCAAGACTTGCGTCCCAATAGCCGACCTTGAGTCGGCTTTTTTTATTGCCCTGACAATATTGCTATGTCTGAAGCTTCCCTGCCCCTACCCGGCCACAGCCTCGCCCGAGAACTGAAGGACGTGCTGTCGTCGATGCGCTTCGCCATCACGATGTTTGTCGTGATCTGCATTGCCAGCATCGTCGGCACCGTCGTCAAGCAGCGGGAGCCGCTGAGCAATTACACCAATCAGTTCGGGCCGTTCTGGGCCGAGTTGTTCGGCAAGCTCGACATCTACACGATCTACGGGGCTTGGTGGTTTTTGCTGATCCTGGCCTTTCTGGTCACCTCGACCAGCCTGTGCATCGCCCGCCAGACGCCCAAGATCGCGGCCGAGCTGCGCAGCTTCAAAGAAAACGTGCGCGAGCAGTCACTGCAAGCACACCGACACAAGGCGCTTGGCCAAATGGAGCTTGCGCCTGAGGCCGCACTGGCACAGGTATCGGCACAACTGGCCGAGCTCGGCTGGAAGACCAAGACACAGGTGCGTCCCACCGGCATCATGGTCGCCGCGCGGCGCGGCATGGCCAACAAGATCGGCTATTTGTGCGCCCACTCGGCCATCGTGCTGGTTTGCCTGGGCGGCTTGTTTGACGGCGACCTGGTAGTGCGCGCGCTGATGTGGGCACAGGGCAAGACGCTTTATAGCGGCGCAGGGCTGGTCAGTGAGGTGCTGCCCGAACACCGCCTGCCCTCTAACAACCCAAGCTTTCGCGGCAATTTGATGGTGCCCGAAGGCGGCCGAGCGGCGACGGCGATCCTCAATATGCCCAATGGGGTGGTGCTGCAAGACCTGCCGTTTGACGTTGAGCTGAAGAAGTTCATCGTCGAGTATTACGACACCGGCATGCCCAAGCTGTTCGCCAGCGAAATCGCCATCCGCGACCATGAAACCGGCGTCATCAGCCAAGCCACGGTCAAGGTCAACGAGCCGGTCTTCCATCGCGGCGTGGCAATTTTCCAGAGCAGCTTTGACGACGGCGGCTCGACGATGAAGTTCAGCGCCCTGCCCCTGATGCCGGGCGGCAAGCCATTCGAGATCGAGGGCATGGTCGGCAGCAGCACCAAGCTCGGCGCCGACGGGCCCACCTTGGGGCTTGAGTTCAGCGGCCTGCGGGTGATCAACGTCGAAAACATGAGCGGCCCGACCGCTGAAAGCGGCACCAGCGGCGGCGGCACCGACGTGCGCAAGGTCGACTTGATCAGCAGCGTCGAAAAGCATATGGGCAGTGGCGCCCACCTGCCCGGCGGCAAGAAGGAATTGCAAAACGTCGGCCCGTCCTTCAGTTACCGGCTGCGGGACGCCGCGGGCCAGGCGCGTGAGTACAACAATTACATGCTGCCGGTGATGCTCGACGGCCAGCGCGTCTTCCTGGCTGGCGTGCGCGATACGCCCGGCGAGGCCTATCGGTATCTGCGCATCCCGGCCGACGAGCAAAGCAGCCTGGACGGCTGGATGCGGCTGCGCCAAAGCCTGCTCGACGCGCCGACCCGCGTCCGCGCGGCCCAGCTTTATGCCGCATCGGCAACGCCCAATGACAAGCCGCAAATGTTGCCGCAATTGCAAGCCACCGCCCTGCGCGCCCTGACGCTGTTTGCCGGGGCCGAACGGCCCGGCAAGCCCGGTGATGTGGCGCTGGGTGGCCTGCCCGCGCTGTCCCAGTTCATTGAAACCGAAGTGCCCGCCGCCGAGCGCCAGCGTGTGTCGGAAGTGCTGTTGCGCATCCTGAACGGCAGCTTGTTTGAACTTTACAAGCTGGGTCGCAGCCAGGCCGGCATTGCCAACACGCCGACGGACGCTGCAACCCAGTCCTTCATGACGCAGTCGGTGCTGGCACTGTCGGACAGCATGTTCTACCCTGCACCGGTGCTGCTGAAGATGGAGGGGTTCAACCAGGTGCAGGCCAGCGTGTTCCAGGTGGCACGTGCGCCGGGACAGAAGCTGGTTTATCTCGGTGCCGTCCTGCTCATCATTGGCGTGTTTTCGATGCTCTACATCAAGGAGCGCCGCCTGTGGCTGTGGCTGGAGCCCGCCCCCGGCCGCGCCGAGCGCACGCGGGTGCGCATGGCGCTGTCCAGCACCCGCGAATCGCCGGACACGGCGGTCGAGTTTGAACAATTGAAATTGGCCTTGCTGAAGGAAGAGAAAAGCGTATGAACACCGCAAGCATGTCTCTCGCGCGGCGCAGCCCGCTGCAACGCCTCATGGGCAAAGTCACGATTGGCCGAGACGCCGTCGATTGGCTGTTCGCCGCCCTGGTGATCGCGGGCGGGCTTTACGCCTTTTCGCGCTACGGCTTGGCGATGGACGGTTACGAAAAAGGCATCCTCACCTTTGCCATGCCGGCCCTGATCGCACTGGGCTGGTTCTGGCGGCCGCTGCGCCTGCTGTGCATTCTGGTGGGAGCCACCAGCCTGTTGGCGATCGGGCTCTATGCCCAGCAGACCGATGGCTTTGGCGCCGATCTGGCAGCGGCGGACAAGGTGTTCTGGCTCAAGTACATGCTGTCCAGCCAAAGCGCGATTCTGTGGATGAGCCTGCTGTTCTTCATGAGCACCTTGTTCTATTGGGGCGGCTTCTTTACCCGCCAGGGCGAGGCCAGCGCGGCCGAAGCCATCGGTTCCAAGCTGGCTTGGGGCGCCGTCTTCATGGCGCTGACCGGCACCATGGTGCGCTGGTACGAAAGCCACCAGATCGCCCCTGACATCGGCCACATCCCGGTCAGCAATTTGTACGAAGTGTTTGTGTTGTTCGCCTGGATGACGGCGCTGTTCTATCTCTATTACGAAGCCCGTTTCAAGACCCGCGCGCTGGGCGCCTATGTGCTGCTGGTCATCAGCGCGGCGGTCAGCTTTTTGCTCTGGTACACCGTGGCGCGGGGCGCGCAGGAGATTCAGCCGCTGGTGCCTGCGCTGCAAAGCTGGTGGATGAAGATCCATGTGCCGGCCAACTTCGTCGGCTACGGCACGTTCGCCTTGTCGGCCATGGTGGCGATGGCCTATTTGCTCAAGACCGCCAGCACCCGCTCGCTGCTGATCGGCCTGATCGGCATGCCCGCGGCCTTGGTCGCGATTATTTTTGCCGTCCGCTTCGGCGCCGATGTCACGCCCGAAACCATCGCCGGCCTTGACGGTTGGGCCCGCAAGATGGGCGGCCTGCTCGCCTTCTTTGTTCTGGCCGTGGCCCTGCGCAAGCCCTTGACCGCCCGCCTGCCCAGCCTGGAAACGCTCGATGACCTGATGTACAAGGCCATCGCCCTGGGCTTTGCCTTCTTCACCATCGCCACCATCCTGGGCGCCTTTTGGGCCGCCGAAGCCTGGGGCGGCTACTGGAGTTGGGACCCGAAGGAAACCTGGGCCCTGATCGTCTGGCTTAACTACGCGGCCTGGCTGCATATGCGGCTGATGAAGGGCCTGCGCGGCACGGTCGCATCGTGGTGGGCGCTGGGCGGCCTGGTGGTCACCACCTTCGCCTTCCTCGGCGTAAACATGTTTCTTTCGGGTTTGCACTCTTACGGCACGCTTTAACGACCTTGGCGCATCCAAACACGGCGCGCCTACGTAAGGTTTCAGTGCCCCTGACCGACTATCCAGTTCTGCCGACACCAAAGCCCAGCCATGACACGCGACATCCCGAAGATTGCCTCCAGCGAAATCACGCCCCTTGAGCTCTACCAGGGTCGCCGAGAGTGGCTGACGATGGTCGGCGGTGCAGCCTTGGCCAGCATCCCTGGCAGCGCTGCATTTGCGCAGGGCACTTCAGGCAAATTGGCCAAGCTGCCCGCGACGAAGAGCGCCGTGCCCGGTGCCGTCGTGATGGAAAAGCAGACCAGCCTGCAAGACGCCAGCAGCTACAACAACTACTACGAGTTCGGCACCGACAAGGCCGATCCCGTGCGCACGGCGGGCAGCTTGCGCCCACGGCCCTGGTCGGTCACCGTCGAGGGGGAATGCAACAAGCCCGGCGTGTTCGACCTCGATGCGCTGATGAAGCTCAGCGCGATGGAAGACCGGATCTACCGCCTGCGCTGCGTCGAAGGCTGGTCGATGGTGATCCCCTGGGTCGGTTACTCGCTGGCCGAGCTGATCAAGAAGGCAGAGCCGAACAGCCGTGCCAAATACGTTGAATTCATCACCCTGGCCGACAAGTCGCAGATGCCCGGCCTGCGCTCCGGCGTGCTGGACTGGCCCTATACCGAAGGCCTGCGCATCGATGAAGCCATGCACCCGCTGGCGCTGTTGACCTTCGGCATGTATGGCGAGGTGCTGCCGAACCAGAACGGCGCGCCGGTGCGGCTGATCACACCCTGGAAATATGGCTTCAAGTCGGCCAAGTCCATCGTCAAGATCCGCTTTGTCGAGAAGCAGCCGGTGTCGAGCTGGACCCGTGCCAACGCGCCGGAATATGGCTTCTTCTCCAACGTCAATCCAACCGTCGATCACCCGCGCTGGAGCCAGGCTTCGGAGCGCCGCATCGGCGAAGACGGGCTGTTCGCCAAGAAGCGGCCAACCCTGATGTTCAATGGCTATGAGGCGCAGGTCGGCCAGCTCTACGCGGGCATGGATCTCAAGAAGTTCTTCTGACGTGGCTGCTGCGAAATCGATCTGGCTGCATCCTGCGGTCAAGCCTCTCCTGTTCGTCATCTGCCTGCTGCCCCTGGCCTATCTGATCTGGGGAGCGGTCACCAACAACCTGGGTGCCAACCCGGCCGAGCATCTGATCCGCTCGCTGGGCGACTGGACCCTGCGTGGCCTGTGCCTGACGCTGGCCATCACCCCGCTTCGCACTCTCACCAAGCAGCCGGCGCTGGCGCGATTTCGCCGCATGCTGGGCGTATTCACCTTCTTTTACGGCACGCTGCACCTGCTGAGCTATGCCTGGCTGGACATGGGCCTGGTCGTGCCCGACATCGCCAAGGACATCGCCAAGCGGCCCTTCATCCTGATGGGCTTCACCGCTTGGTTGCTGATGCTGCCGCTGGCGGCCACCTCGTTCAACCGGGTCATCAAGGCGATGGGCGCCAAGCGCTGGCAGCTGCTGCACAAGGCGGTGTACGCCGTGGTGCTGGTGGGCCTGGCCCATTTCATCTGGATGCGGGCCGGCAAGAACAATTTTGCCGAACCGGCGATTTATGGCGCGGTGATCGCGCTGCTCTTGGGCTGGCGGGTGTGGAAGAAGGTGCGGCAGAGATAATCGCGGTCCTATGCCTCACCACACGCCAGACAACCCCCACATCACCGACGTCGCCATCCTCGGTGCCGGCCCCGCCGGTTGCAGCGCCGCTTCATGGCTCAGCCAACTGGGCTTCACGGCCGAGTTGATTGATCGCGCGGCGGCCCCCTGCGCCTCCCTCAGCGCCTTGCGCTTTCCGCAGGACTGGCTGCTCGGCTCACCGGGCCAGACCTTGGCGGCGCTCGGCACGCAATTCGCCGCGCAGACCTTGGCCCTGCCCAATGTCACGGCCCGGCTGAACACCGCCGTGACGCGGATCGACTGGCAGGCCGGGCGATGGACCCTGCACAGCGCTGCAGCCCCCATTCAGGCCCGTGCCCTGGTCATCGCGACCGGCCTGCGCCCCCTGCGCCCGGCCGCCTACTTCGCCACGCCAAGCCCACGAGTCCTCGATGCCCTGGCGCTGACGGATCAGCGCGACGCTCTCAAGCCTGGCCGCATGCTGCTGCTGGGCGGTGGCGACAACGCACTGGAGAACGCGCTGTTTCTGCAGGAACGCGGTTTCGACGTGACGATCTGGTCGCGCAGCGCCTGGCGCGGGCAGGCCGGCTTCATCACCCGGCTGCATGCCACACCCGCCATCAAGCAACGTGCCGGCCAAGCCTTGCCCGCCGGGCTCAGCGCCGATGCCGACGGGGTCGAAGTGGACGGCGAGCGGTTCGACCAGGTCGCCGTGCTGTTGGGTTACGAGCCCGAGCCGTCGGCCTGGGAGATGGTGAGCAGTGCCCTGCAACGCGCGGGCGTGCCCGACTTGCTGCCGCCGTACCGGGACGAGCCTCGGCTGAACGGGCTGGGCCTGCTGGTGGCAGGCGATGCCAGCGGCCATCAGCACCCCTGCGTGCAGACGGCACTGGCCGACGGTGTTGTGGCGGCCAAGGCAGCGCAGCTGCTGCTGCAGGCCCGCGCGAGCCTGTCGACCCTGTCGATCCCACCCACCCACACATCGGCCGCGCCGACCGCCCTGGCCAGCAACAACCGCCAGGTGCTGCACCTTGCCGGTCTGCGCTTTGGCGCCAACCTGGGCGTGCTCGACTTTGAGCGCGAAGGGCCGCAGCCGATCCAGGTCGATGCCGACATCCACCTCGGCCCGCAGATGATCGTCGCCCACGATGCCGATATCGGCCATGTGCTCGACTACCGCCGGGTGCGGCAAATCATCATCGACGAGTGCACCGCCGTGCACACCGACCTGCTCGAAGCCCTGCTCGGCAAGCTCTGCAACCGGTTGATGGAATTGCCCGGCGTCGTCGGCGTGCGCATCAAGGTGGCCAAGCTCGAGATCTTCCCCGACTGCCAAGTCGCTATCAGCGCCGAATGTGGCAGTTGGTAAAACACGGTGAAATCATGATTTCTGACATTCCAACCCTCGACACCGCCGCCGCTGAAAAGAAGGCCGCGCTGGAAATCAACAAGCTGTCCAAACGCCTGCACCGCCAGGTCGGCCAGGCGGTGACCGACTACAACATGATCGAAGAGGGCGACCGGGTGATGGTCTGCCTGTCGGGCGGCAAGGACAGCTACGCGATGCTGGACATCCTGCTCAATCTGAAGCAGCGCGCCCCGATCAACTTCACCCTGATCGCCGTCAACCTCGACCAAAAGCAGCCTGGCTTTCCGGCCGATGTGCTGCCCAATTATTTGAAGAGCCGGGGCGTCGATTTCCACATCGAAACGCAGGACACCTACAGCATCGTCAAGCGCCTGATTCCCGAAGGCAAGACCACCTGCAGCCTGTGCTCACGGCTGCGGCGCGGCATTCTGTACCGCGTGGCCGAGGAGCTGGGGGCGACCAAGATTGCCCTGGGCCATCACCGCGACGACATCGTCGTGACCCTGCTCTTGAACATGTTCTTCGGCAGCCGCATGAAGGGCATGCCGCCCAAGCTGATGAGCGACGACGGCCGCAACATCGTCATCCGCCCGCTTGCCTATGTGGCCGAGCCGGACCTGGTGCGCTGGGCCGAGCACCGGGAGTTTCCGATCATTCCGTGCAATCTCTGCGGCAGCCAAGAGAACCTGCAGCGCGTGCAGATCAAGGCCATGATCCGCGACTGGGACAAGAAGTTCCCCGGCCGGGTCGAGAACATGTTCACCGCGATGAGCAAGGTCGTGCCCTCGCACCTGATGGACCGCAATCTGTTCCCCTTCACC
>JBBQKT010000085.1:0-11409 GCA_038327205.1 Burkholderiales bacterium
TCCGAAGGGAGGGGGAATTGGGGGGAATGTGGCTGTGCCCTGTTCTCAGACGAGGGGGCACGCTTAACTTCCGCGCTAGACATGTCCATTTAGAACCTTTGTGAATTTCTCTGACGAAAAACCTTAGGTGCTCCTTCTCGCGCCCTCGTGAGGCGGATACGGAACCTGCGCGATCAAAATACGGAGCCCCAGTCGGGCGGCCAAATTAGATCAAATACTCATTGTGCGAAGCGACATTATGCACGATGCGATACTGCCGGCTGTTTTGCCAGCTGCGGGCCCTGCCCCAACCTTCCTTGGCCACCGACAAAGAACTCAACGATTTTCTGAAGTCCATCGACAAGCGAGCCTTCAAGCGCACGGCTTATATGGTGCGCGATGACGACGCCGCGCTCGATATCGTGCAGGACTCCATGATCCGACTGGCCGAGAAGTATTTCGACCGTCCGGCGGCCGAGTTGCCCCTGCTGTTCCAGCGCATCATGTCGAACGCGACGATGGACTGGTTCCGGCGCCAAAAAGTGCGCAATGCCGTCATGAAGAACATGTCGGACTTCGAATCGAGCGACCCGGACGGCGATTTCGACCTGCTGACGATGCTCGAATCGCAGGAAGGCGCGTTAGGCGCTTTGAGCGCGGCAGACGAGGTGTCACGGGTACAAATCTTGCAAGCCATCGACAAAGAAGTTGAGCAGTTACCCATGCGTCAACGAGAAGCCTTCCTGCTGCGTTACTGGGAGGAGCTGGATGTCGCCGAGACTGCCAGCGTCATGGGTTGTTCTGAAGGCAGCGTAAAGACGCACTGCTCGCGAGCTGTCCATTCACTCGCCAAAACGCTCAGGGCCAAGGGGATCACATTATGAACACGCAAGGCAAGAAGGCGTCGCCACACTTCACACCGGATCTTGAGACCTTGGTGACTCGTTTTGGCCTGCGAGTGACGGCTTCGCTGAACGAACACAGCCGCGCCCTGCCCCACGACGTGTCTGAGCGACTCCGCTTCGCCCGCGAACAGGCGTTGATGAAAGCCCAAAGCGCCCGTGCAGCGCATTCGCTGATGGCCACCAGTGCCCAAGCGGTGAATCAGGTGCAGAACGGCACTACTTTGGCACTCAAGAGCTCGGGTGGCCCAGGCAACAAGCCATCGCAAGGCTGGCTTAAATTTGCGTCGTTTCTGCCACTCCTGGTGTTGGTGGCAGGGATTGCATTGATTCAGCACAGCCAGTGGTACGAACAAATCACGGCTGCAGCCGACATTGACACGGCCCTGCTGTCCGACAACCTGCCACCGGCGGCATATGGCGACCCTGGTTTTTCGGAATATCTCAGTGATGAGCAAGAATGACGAACGAGGCATGAAAAAGTGGCTGCGCTGCGTCGCGCCCTCGCTTTTGATCGCCGGTGCATTGCTGGCCCTGCGAGTTGAGGCGCAGACCAGCGAAGCTGTAGCCCTCCCCGGGGCCGTTGCGTCTGAGCCGCTTTTGACGGCACCAACCAGGGCGCCGGTTGCGCCAACTTGGTTGATCCTCAGTCCCGCTCAAAAAGCTGCTTTGCTGCCGTTAGAGCGCGATTGGGACAGCCTGGAGGATTCAAACCGCAGCAAATGGCTTCGCATCGCCAACCGTTTTTCCGCCATGCCCGCCGAAGAACAAAACCGCTTGCACGAGCGGATGCGGGCTTGGGCGAGATCTTCCCCGAGCGAGCGGCAACAAGCTCGCATCACCTTTCAAGCCGCGCAACAGATGGCGGCGGATGAGCGCCAAGCGAAATGGGAGGCTTATCAAGCGCTACCGCCCGAGAAGCGCCAGGAGTTGGCCGACAAGGCGGCGCAAAAGCGCGAGGCCAAGCCGCCAGCCCGCCGGGTGGCGGCCAATGACGGCCCGGCGCCCAAGTCGAACTTGGTGCCCGCTGCATTGAAGGGCCAGGCTGTCAAGGCGGTCACGCCCTCAATCCTGCAAGCCAAGCCCGGTGCCACCACCGTGTTCATCAATCAAATCAAAACCATGCCCGCGCACCAACAAGCCGGACAGACCAAGGTCTTTGCCGACCCTGATCTGGTCGACAGCAAAACACTTCTCCCCAAGCGCCGCATGGTCGCCGCCGGCCCATGAGCGAACCCAGTCCGATGCCGAGTCTCAAGCGCCGTTTAGCCGCCTTCGTTTACGAAGGCGTTTTGTTGTTTGGCGTGGCTGTTGTCACCGCCCTGGTGTTCTCGCCCCTGGTGGGCCAACGCAACGCGATGAATGACCGTTGGGGCTTGATGGCCACCGTCGGTTGCGTGTTCACGCTTTACTTTGTGTATTTTTGGTCCAGAGGTGGCCAAACCCTGGCGATGCAGACCTGGCGCTTGCAGGTCGTTGATTTGCAAGGCCAGACACTGACTTGGCGCCGCGCTCTGCTGCGCTCACTGTTGGGCTGGCTGTGGTTCATGCCTGCCCTGCTTGCAGCTTGGGCACTGGGCCTGCACGGCTCGGCCATTTACGCCAGCGTGGCGATGGGACTGGCTGTCTATGTGCTGCTGGCATGGCTTCATCCACAGCGACGTTTCGTGCATGAAATCTTGAGCCGCACCCAAGTGGTGAGCAAGTTGAAAACGCCCCGATGAGCAACCCGTACAAGGGTCACACCGGCGTTGACCGGATTCAACGCGCCCTGGGTTATTCGCTGGCGGGATTGCGTGCCGCCTACACGGGCGAAAGCGCGTTTCGGCAAGAAGTCTGGCTGCTGATCGTCGCCACGCCGCTGGCATTTTGGCTGGGCCAGGGCTGGGTGCAGACCGCCCTGCTACTGGGCTCGCTGGTGCTGGTGCTGATTGTTGAGCTGCTGAATTCGGGCATCGAGGCGGCCATCGACCGGGTGTCCTTCGAATTGCACGACCTGTCAAAACGCGCGAAGGACCTGGCCAGTGCGGCCGTGCTGTTGTCCCTGCTGCTGAGCGGTGGCATCTGGGCCGCAGCCGCCTGGCAAAAGTTCGCTTAAACGGCCTCTTCGTCCCGGGACGTTTCAGACGGCCTCTTCGTCCGTCTCGCCGGTGCGGATGCGCAGCACCTGCTCGACCGGTGAAACGAAGATCTTGCCGTCACCGATCTTGCCGGTCTTGGCGGCCTTGACGATGGCCTCGATGCAGCGATCTACATCGCCGTCTTTGACCACCACCTCGACCTTCACCTTGGGCAGGAAATCGACCACGTACTCGGCGCCGCGGTACAGCTCGGTATGGCCTTTCTGGCGGCCAAAGCCCTTGACCTCGGTGACGGTCAGGCCGGACGCACCCACCTCGGCCAAGGCTTCACGAACTTCGTCCAGCTTGAACGGCTTGATGATGGCGGTGATTTGCTTCATGACGAGGGGCTCCGGATAGAAAAGGCTCGCTGTGATTTAAGCACGATCCTGAGACTCAATCCGGGATGCGCGCCAGGTCAGCCAACCAGACCGCCGGCTCCGAATCGCTCGGCGCGCGCCAGTCACCGCGAGGCGACAGGGACCCACCGCTGCCGACTTTGGGCGAGTTCGGCACGCAGCTGCGCTTGAACTGGCTGCCCTGGAAGAAGCGCTGCACGAAGATGCCCAACACGCGCTTGATCTCGGCCAGCGTGTACTCGCGGCGCACCACCTGCTCGCCGTCGGGCCAGTCGCCACGCTCTCGCGATCCCCAGGCGTGGCGGGCCAGGAAGGCGATCTTGGTCGGCGCGTAACCGTAACGCAGCGTGTAGAACAGGTGAAAATCCTGCAGCTCGTAAGGGCCAACGGTCGCCTCGGTGCTCTGTAGCAACTTGTCGCTGCCGCCGGCCGGTACCAGCTCGGGACTGATCTCGGTGCCGAGGATGTCCAGCAGCACCTCACGGCCGGCCGCACCCACCTCAGCCGTATCGGCCACCCAGCGTAC
Source organism: Burkholderiales bacterium (assembly GCA_038327205.1). Classification (GTDB taxonomy): domain Bacteria; phylum Pseudomonadota; class Gammaproteobacteria; order Burkholderiales; family Burkholderiaceae_C; genus Paucibacter_A. The sequence goes on from JBBQKT010000085.1 coordinate 3,887, forward strand.
CAAATACTGGATCAAGGTCTTTGGCACGCTGGCGTTGACGTTGTAGTGCGACATGTGGTCGCCCACACCATAGGTGCACCAGCCGAGCGCAAGCTCACTCAGGTCGCCGGTGCCGAGCACCAGCGCGCGATGAAAATTGGCCAGCCGGAACAGATGGCTGGTGCGCTCACCCGCCTGCACGTTCTCAAAAGTCACGTCGTACTGCGGCTCGCCGGCCGCGTAGGGATGGCCGAGGTCTTTCAACATCTGCTCGCAGCTGGGCCGGATGTCGATTTCCGACGCCTTGCAGCCGATCGCCGCCATCAGACGCAACGCCTGGTCGCGTGTGCGCGCGCCGGTGGCGAAGCCGGGCATGGTGAAACCGAGGATGTTGGAGCGCGGCAGGCCCAGTTGGTCCATCGCCTGGGCGGCGACCAGCAGTGCGTGCGTCGAATCGAGCCCGCCCGAGACGCCGATCACCAGTTTGTGGATGCCACTCGACACAAGCCGCTGGACCAGCGCCTGCACCTGGATGTTGTAGACCTCGTGGCAGCGCTCGTCGCGCCGGCTGCGGTCACAGGGCACATAGGGGAAGCGCTCGACGCGCCGTTGCAGCGGCAGCGCTTGGTCGAGCGGCAGGCCCAGCGTGAACTCGACCGTGCGGTGCGCCTTAACCTGGGCTGCATGCATTCGCACCGACTGGCCGAAGCTCGTCTGGCGCATCCGTTCGCGCGTCAGGCGCTCAAGATCCACGTCGGCGCTGATCAGCTGCGAGCGGCGCTGGAAGCGGACCGACTCGGCCAGCTGCTCGCCGTTCTCGCAGATCAGTGCCTGGCCGTCCCAGGCCATGTCGGTCGTCGACTCGCCAGCACCGGCGGATGAGTAGACATAGGCCGCCAGGCAGCGCGCCGACTGCTGCGACACCAGCTGCCGGCGGTAGTTCGCCTTGCCGACGACGACGTTGGAGGCCGACAGATTGACCAGCACCGTGGCACCGGCCAATGCGGCAAACGATGAGGGCGGGATCGGTGTCCACACGTCTTCGCAGATTTCGACGTGCAATCTCAGCAGCGGCTGGTCGGCCGCGGCGAACACCAGTTGGCTGCCGAAGGGCACGCGTTGGCCCAGCAAGGTCAGCTCGTCGACGGTCGCATCTTCGGCCGCATTGAACTGGCGCGCCTCGTAGAACTCGCCGTAGTTGGGCAGATAGGTCTTGGGCACGACGCCGAGGATGCGCCCGCGCTGCAGCACGACCGCGCAGTTGAACAGGCGCTGTTCGACGCGCAGCGGCATGCCGATGATGGCCACCGTCGGCACGGCCTCCGACTCGCTCAGCAACGCGGCCAGCGCGGCCTCGCAGCCGTCGAGCAAGGCACGCTGATGGAACAGGTCGTCGCAGCTGTAAGCCGACAAGCCCAGTTCAGGAAAGGCAATCACCGCCGCGCCACTGGCTGCCGCTTCGGTGAGCAATGCTGCCGTCTGCTGGACGTTGAACACCGGGTCAGCCACGCGGCACTGCGGCAGGCCAACCGCAATGCGGGCGAAGTCGTGCGTATAAAGATTGTCGAAATGCATGGCCCGAATCCTGCCATCAAAGCGCGGGGAATGCGCTTGCCTCTAAGATTTGGCCACCCATGAGCAAACCCTCCGACCTGACGCTGCGCGCTGAAATTCGCATCCACGACGACCCCAGCGCCCTGCCCCGTGAGGCCTGGAATGGGCTGCTCGCTGCCAGCGCCCACCCGACGCCCTTCATGCGCCACGAGTACCTGCAGGCGCTGTACGACTCCGGCTCGGCCACCGAAGAAACCGGCTGGCAACCGCAGTTCGCGAGCGTTTGGGACGGTGAGGAGATGGTTGCCGCCTGCCCGGCCTATCTGAAATCCCACTCCTACGGCGAGTACGTGTTCGATTGGGCCTGGGCCGATGCGTACCGCCGGCACGGCCTGTCGTACTACCCGAAGCTGCTTGTCGCCGTGCCTTTCACGCCGGTGCCGGGGAGTCGCCTGCTGGCGCGCGATGCGGCGGCCCGCGATGTGCTGATTCAAGGGCTGGCGGCTTTGGCCAAGCAGCGAAACCTGTCGTCTGCGCACCTGCTTTTTGGCGACCCAGACGATCAGGCGGCAGCACAGAAGCAAGGTTGGATGGACCGCAGCGGGGTGCAGTTTCATTGGCAGAACCGGCAGCCGCTGCCTTACGAGTCGTTCACCGAATTCCTGGCCTCGATGCAGCGCGAAAAACGCAAGAAGATTCAACAGGAGCAGCGCAAGGTGCGCGACGCGGGCATGCAGTTCGACACCCTGCGTGGGGCGGACATCACCGCCGCAGATTGGGATTTTTTCTACGCCTGCTACCAGCAGACCTACCTCGAACACCACAGCACGCCGTACCTGACCCGCGCGTTCTTCCAAGCGATGAGCGAGACGATGGCAGACAACTGGCTGCTCTTCATCGCCCGCAACGCCGAAGGTGCGGCCATCGCCGCTTCCCTGATCGCGCTGGACCCCGTGCTTGGCAACGCCTATGGCCGCTACTGGGGTGCGCTGGCGCATGTGCCCTGCCTGCACTTCGACGCCTGTTACTACCAGCCCCTGGCCTGGTGCATTGCCAACGGCTTTCAGCGCTTTGAGGGTGGTGCACAGGGCGAGCACAAGATGGCACGCGGCCTGCTGCCGGTGGACACCCACAGCAGCCATTGGCTGGCCCATCCCGACTTCCGGAACGCGGTGGGCGAATTTCTGGCCCGTGAAGGGCAGGCGATAAAGGGCTATGTGAACGAGCTGGAATCACACCAGCCCTTCAAGCCCGACTGATCGCTTATTTCCGTTCGATGCGACCTGGCTTGGCCTCGGCCAACGCCTTGGGGTTGCCCTGCAGCATCTCGACAAAGGCATCAATGTCCACCCCGATGCTCAGCCGATCCCTGCCCTGGCGTAGCACACCGGCCCCGTCACCACCATCGGCCATGAAGTTATTGACCACCAGCCGGTAATCGCGCGCGTCATCCAACGGCTGTCCGTCCACCCGCACATCACCCAAGCGGCTTACGCCATCCGCGCCCTGCGACCACTGAAAGCGCAGGCTGCCGGAGACCTGCAAAAAGCGCGGCTGCGCTTCGCCTTTGGGAAGTTGGCGCACCAACAGTTCGCGCAGCTGCGAGCCGGTGATCGTCAGCGCAATCAACTCATTGCCGAAAGGCTGGATGGCGAACAAATCGCTCATCGTCACCGGCCTGCCCGGCTCTACGGTCAGGTCGGCGCGGATGCCGCCGCTGTTCATCAGGGCAATGTCGGCACCACCGCGCTTCTTGGCAAAGGCAAGCTGTGAATCGGCCACCAGATTGCCCAGGGCCGAGTCGCCAAACGGCGGACGGGCGGCGCGCTGTGCGCCTTCGGTCAAGTTGGCCACGGTCTTGTTGCGGGCGGCATCGGTCAGCGCGGCGGCGCGCTGCACCAGGGCGACGAAGGCAGGGTTGGGCGTGTAGACCGATTGCAAGACCGGGTGATTGACCGCCGTGGCGGCCAGCACTCGGCCTTGGGCATCCAGGGTCAGCCGGCTCTCGGTGACCCAGCCGCCGTAGCTGCCGGCTTGCACCAGCAATCGGCCGTTGATCTTGCAGGTGTAGGCGATGTGGGTGTGGCCGCTGATGATGAGGGCGTAGGCCGGATCGAGCCGTTTGGCAATGTCCACGCCCCGGCCGCTCAGCCCTGGGCAGGCATAGCTCGGGTCGTTGGCCGCGCCGTTGTAAATGGCGCCTTCATGCATCACGGCCACCATTACCTGCGCACCTTCGGCCCGCAACTGCGGCAGCAAGGCGTTCAAGGCCTCGGCCTCGTCGCCAAAGCGCAGACCGGTGATGGCCTTGGGCACGATCACCGAGGGCGTGTCGCGGGTGATCGCCCCGACGAAGGCGACCTTGATGCCCGCCACGTCTTTGATAAGGTGGGTGGGTAGCAGAGTCTTGCCGGTGGTGGCGTCGACCATATTGGCGGCCAGATACGGGAAACCCGGGCCTTTGAATTCGGGCCAGGTGCAGCCGCCGGCCGGGCATTCACCGCGGGCCTTGCGCAGCAGTTCGGGCAGGCCGAGGTCCAACTCATGGTTGCCCAGCGCGGTGGCCACCAAGCCCAGATCGCCCAGGGCTGACAGGGTGGGTTCGTCCTTGAGCAGCGAGGACAGCTGCGGTGATGCGCCGATCAGGTCACCCGCCGCCACCAGGACCGTGTCGGTTCGCCCGGCGCGCAGCTTGTCGAGTGCCGTCGCCAGATAAGCCACGCCCCCGGCTGCCTGCGGCTTGACTTCGCCGGAGATGGCATCCGGCAGGCGTGGCATCAACGGCGTTGGCAGCTTGGGTTGGATATTGCCGTGAAAGTCGTTGATTGAAAAAATCGTCAGTTCGCGGGGCGCGGGTGCTGGTGGCGTGCTGCAGCCCGCCAGCATGAACAGGGCCGCCAACGAAACAGAGGCAGGTGCGAGGTGGCGCGAAAAGCGAGGCTGGCGCACAGGCAAAAAAGGCAACAAAGACGATCTCCCGAGAACGGACGCTGACGCGCAAGAAAATCATCTTAAAGCCCCGGGGTGACGGGGCAGCAGCGGGTGGTCGTTACCAAAAAACGACGAAACGTGGCGTTTTTGGCGCTGTCACAAACACTGTCATACGGCTTGCATGGACGATCGGCACACTCGCGGCAAACCGGACACCGAAGGAAATTTTCGGCAAATTCCGGGGCGACGGCCTGCTTTGAGACAGCTTTTTACTGCCCTTGAACGTCTGTGACATCGGTTTTTGACAGTTTTTAGGCACGACCCTTGCATGTCATGGCCGCTGAACCGTCAAGAACCTGCGGATGGTCAGACAGCCCGTTCGCTGATTGCAGGTAAACCAGCTGCAGGACCGCCACAACTGCGACAGGATTTCAAGCTGGGGTTTCTTCAATGTTGCTTGTGTGTTGCAACTTGGGTCCGAAAACGTTTGCGAGCACCTTCGGTGCTACATTTTTTTATTAATTTCTTTACGCATTTTTGCGATCTCTTCAAGGAGTCATCAGGATGAGCAACAGGCATTGGTCGGATCTTTCAGGGTTCTCGCGCACGGCGTTGAGCGTCGCCGTGGCGATCGTGGCGGCAGCGCCGGCGATGGCGCAAAACACCACGGCATCCGTCGGCGGCCAAGTGATTGGCGCGGATGGCAAGGGTGTGGCGGGCGCAGCGGTGAGCATTGTTCACCTGGCATCGGGTTCAACGAACACGGCCATCACGGATGCCGGCGGCCGCTACCTGACGCGCGGCCTGCGGGTCGGCGGACCCTTCACGGTCACCGTCACCAAGGGCGCTGACACGGACGTTCGCAAGGACGTCTATTTGCAAATCTCTGAAAACCCGGCCATCGACCTGCGCTTGGGCGGCAATGTGCTTCAGGCCGTGGTGATCACCGGCAGCAGCACACCCAGCAAGATCAACAGCTCGACGATGGGTGCCACGACCAACATCAGCCGGCAGGAACTGGACGCGTTTGCCTCCATCGGCCGCAGCTTGGCCGATTACGCTCGGATCGACCCGCGGCTGGCCCAGACCGACAAGGGCCGGGGCGAGATCTCCGCTGCTGGCCAAAACGCCCGATTCAACTCGGTGACGATTGACGGCGTTCGTGTCAATGACACCTTTGGCCTGGAGGCCAACGGTCTGCCGACGCTGAAGCAGCCAATTTCGATCGACGCGATCCAGGCGGTTCAGGTCAACATCTCGAATTACGACGTGACCCAGCAGGGTTACACCGGCGCCAATATCAACGCCGTGACCAAGTCGGGCACGAACGAGATCAAGGGCAGCGTGTATTACGTCTACCGCAATGACTCGATGACGGGCAAGCGCTACGACAGCATCAAGAACACTTACTTCCCGACGCCGACCTTTGATGAAAACCTCAAGGGCTTCACCCTCGGCGGCCCGATCATCAAAGACAAGCTGTTCTTTTTTGCCAGCTACGAAGAATTGCAGAGCAGCCGCAATGCCCCGGCCTTTGGCCCCGTCGGCACTTCGTCAGTCAACGTCGGCATCACCGAAGCGCAGATCGCAGCCGCCCAGGCGCTGGGCACCAGCAAGTACGGCATTGACATCGGCAGTCTGAACGGCACCAGCGGCACCAAGCTGCTTGCCAAGGACACCTTGCTCAAGCTCGACTGGAACATCAGCGAGAACCACAAGGCCAATATCCGCTACACCAAGTCGGAAGAGAAGAACCCGATCTTCCCGAACTTCGGCGCGACGATCCTGTCCCTGTCGTCCGACTGGTATCGCCAGGACAAGACGCTGGAGACCGTGGTCGCTCAATGGTTTGGTGACTGGACGGACAAGTTCTCCACCGAGCTGAAGGTGTCCCAGCGCGACTACAAGAGTGTGCCGGTCAACAACAGCAACATGCCGCAGGTCAGTCTGGTTTACACGACGCCTGCCCCCGCCGGCACCGCCACCGGCAACCGCACCCTGCGCTTTGGCACCGAGGCCAGCCGTCACTTCAACAATCTGCAGACCAAGACCTTTGACGGCTATTTCGCCGGCAACCTGTTCCTGGACAAGCATGAGCTGAAGTTCGGCGCTGACATCCAGCGCAATGAGATCTACAACGCCTTCTTGCAGAACACCTTGGGGGTCTACAGCTTCAGCGGAGCCGATCCGCTGGCACTGTGGAACGCCAACACGGTGACGTCCTACTCCTTGCAACTGCCGCTGGCCGGCAACACCTTGCAAGACGGTGCAGCCAATTGGACGCTGACCGACGTCGGCTTGTTCCTGCAAGACACCTGGACCTTGAACAAGCAGCTGACGGTCACGGCGGGTTTGCGCCTTGACACCCTCAAGACGAGTCAGAGCCCGAAGTTCAATGCGAAAGCGTCGGGTCCTGTGATTGCTGGCAATCCAGCCACCAACACCAGCCAGACCGGTGGTTTTGGCTACAACAACGCCTCGACGCTCGACGGCGAAAAGCTGCTTCAGCCGCGCCTGGGCTTCAACTACGCGCTGGACGCTGAAAACAAGTCGAAGGCGCAGATTCGCGGCGGCGTTGGCCTGTTCATGGGCTCGGCTGCATCGGTCTGGTTGACCAACCCGTATCAGAACACCGGCGTCACAACTGCCAACTATTCCTGCGGCAGTGGCAACGTGCCTTGCGCCAACATCAAGTACACCCCTGACGTGGCCAATCAGCCGCCGCTGGCGGGCACTGTGCCCAACGCCAACGTGGACTTTGTAGCCTCGGGCGTGAACCAGCCTTCGGTCTGGAAGTCCAACCTGGCTTTGGATACCGAACTGCCTTGGATGGGTCTGGTCGCCAGTGCTGAATTGCTGCACACCGAAGTCAAGAACGGCCTGTACTACAAGTACCTGAACCTGGGCCCTGTCGTCACCACCTCGCCCACCGACGGGCGCGAGATGTACTACAACGCCGCCGGACGCAGCCCGGCGTGCTACGCCGGCGGCAATGACAGCAGCCCCACTGCTTGCGGCCGCGGGGTCAAAGCCCTAAACAACAAGGCCTTCAACAACGT
>JBBQKT010000086.1:0-11399 GCA_038327205.1 Burkholderiales bacterium
CCACGCTGACCCACAACTGGATGGTGTTGCCCTCCACTGGCCAGCAGCTCAGCTTCAGCCTCAGCGCTGCTGCTTTCCAGGCTGAAAGCGATCCGGAATTGCAAGTTAGCTTCCTGGTGCTCAATGCAGACGGCACCAGCTCCGAGATCAAGGCGGGTCGCACGATTCGCTTGCGCGACTTGCCCACCGATGCGCCGGTTTCTCTGGAGACCGTTGAGATTCCGGCCAGCGTTCGAACCAGGAACGCGCAGTCGGTGCAACTGCGTGTCGAACTGGTGAACTACCAACTCGGCACCAAGACGAGCAAACCACTGGAGACCGGTGACCGGGTGGTCATAGACAACATCCGTATCAGCGGCTCTTTGACGGTGGTCGATTCGAGTGGGGTGGCACACGACCAGTCGGTGTTCTTCCGCGACAACCCGGCGTCAACACCCAGCAGCAACGCCGAGGCCCTGGCTTGGACCGTGCAGGACGCTTTCTTCAGAGCTAACGAGCACGACATCACGCTGCGCAACGACGGCATCACAGCCGTGACATACAGCGCGGTCGCCCTGCCGAATGAGTTTTTGTTATACGGCGCTGGTGCTGAGCGCGCCGATAGCGCCAGCGGTGAGAAGACGCTTTTCACCGGGCATTCTCTGGCCGTGGGTGGCACCGAGACGCTCAACTTCGGCGCCCGCCTGACTGACGAAGCACGAAAAAAATACAGTGACGAATTCGACGCCGTAGTGCTCAGCGCCACCGTGCGCTTCGACACCCAAAGGACGACAGTCAATGGCAGCAGCGATGCCGGAGCCAGCAGTGCGCAGTTCGTCTACTTCGGCGAGCTGACCGACTTGAACCGCATTGACGGCGTGCTTAACGCGGCAGCCATTCGTGCCGGTGAGAGCCGCAGCGTCAAGATCTTTAACCCGAACGGGCTCGACATCGCGATGGAGGGTGACAGCCGTTGGAGCGTCAGCACCGAGGGCGTGACGACAACGCTGACCCTCAAGACCACAGCACAGGACCGTGGCATCTTCGAGGGCAAACTGGTGTTCAAACTTGCCAACCAAATCTACGCCCGCGCCATCGTGCGCAGCGAAGTCGTGCCCGTCCAGCAGCTCAATGTCGACGTCGCGCAGTTGCAGTTGCTGGTGGCGCAGGCGGTGGCGATTGCCAATACCCCGCTGGCCGATGTGGCCGCGCTCAGCGGTTCGGACCTGGCGATCTACGGCCTGCTCTCAACCAGCCAGGTGAAGTCGGCCCTGCCGGCCGATCTGAACGCGGCTGACCTGCAGCAGCTGATCGCCGGTCTGCAAAAGAGCTTCAGCTCCGACAGCGGCGTGGGCCTGTTCGACGTGTTCCGCCAACTGGGCACGATCGACATCTCCTACGCCTCGGCCGACAGCTTCGACGCCCGCACCCGCGACCGCACGACCTCGCTGAACTTGGGGCTGGACGTGTTCGGCAACGGCACCGAGGCCGGTCAAGCGGGCCTGGATTTCAGTGCCACCCAGATGGGCCTGTTGCTGACCAAGGCCGACGGCACGGTGCGCGACGACCTGAGCCGCCGCACCAAGGAATACGTGCTGAGCCGCCTCATCAACACCGACCTGACCGGCTCGCCCACCGGCGGCGTGGCCAGCATCTCGATCCCGAACGCGTTGCGCCAGGCGGTCGAATGGGTCGGTGCCATCACCGACCGGGCAGCTCGCATGGCCACCATCGGCCGCTATTTCGGCTGGCTGATCGGCCATGAGTTTGGCCACAACCTGGGCCTGCCGGACGAATACAAGCTCGATACCTTCGGCAATCGCGTGCCGCTGGTGACGGTGGCTAGCTTCATGAGCGAGCCGGGCAGCCCGATTCGCTCGCATGAGCAACTGAATGCGCTGCGCCTGGCCATGGACAGCGGCGATTCGCGTGAAGAGGCGGATCAAATCGACAAGCTGATCCGCTATCTGCGCGACCTCGCCGCCAAGAAACCGGTCTCTAACGCGCCGCCAGTGGAAGGCGCGGTGCCGGCTGACGGCATCTATGCCTACGCGACCAGCGCAAATCCGGCGGCTAGTTCTGGCGCGGCGGCCACCTCGTCTGCGGCCAGCTTCCAGTCGGGCTTGCCTGCTAACGCGTCCCTGAGCGGTGCCGATCTGAACGGACCGACAGGGTGGAGCACCTCGGGCAATGTCGTCATCGCAAACGGCCAGGCCGTGCTGGGCGAGTCGGCCGGCAGGCAGGCGCGTCTGGCGCAGAGTTTCGTCATCAACCCCGGCGAACGCGTGCTCAGCTTCACGCTGTCCGGCACCGGCCTGGTCAGCAATGCCACGGGGCCGATGGACGCCTTTGAGGTGGCCCTGCTCGATGCCACCACCGGCCTGTCGGTGGTCGGTCAGGTCGATCTGCGGGGCTCCGACGCCCTGCTTAATCTGCAAACCAATGGCCGCGAACGGCTGGCGGCCAGTGTGCGCAAGGTGGCCAATGCCGACGGCAGCGCGAGCTTCTTCGTCACGCTGCCCGACACCCTGAGCGGCCGCGCCGTCTTGCTGTCCTTCGACCTGCTGGGCTTTGCCACGGCGGCGAGCAGCGTCACCGTGCGCGACATCCAATTGATCAGCGCCGTCCAGGCCGTGGGTGATGCCATCACGCTCGACGAGGACAGCGCGGCGACCGGTTCGGTGCTGGCCAATGACGTGACCCTGGGCGCCCTGGCGCTGACGGTCGAGTTGATTGACAGCCCGCTGCATGGCGCGCTGAGCCTGGACGCCGGCGGCAATTACCGCTACACGCCCGACGCCAACTACAACGGCCCGGACAGCTTCCGTTACCGCTTCACGGCAGACGGCAAGACCTCCAACATCGCGCAAGTGAGTCTCAGCGTGCGCGCGGTCAACGATGCGCCGACCCTGGCCCCGCGCAGCCTGGCGGCCACTGCTGGACTGGCCTTGTGCATCGATCCGCTGAGCAGCGCCTTCGATGTGGAGGGTGATGCCTTAACGGCTGCCATCGTCAGCGCCCCGGCCCACGGCCAGTTGACGGTGCTCGGCGACGGCAGCTTCAGCTATGTCGCGGCCGCGGGCTACAACGGCGCGGACAGCTTCAGCTACCGCGTCAGCGACGGGCAGGCCAGCTCCAACACGGTGGTCGTGAGCCTGAGCGTCACGACCGGCGCGCCGGTCAACCAGGCGCCGACCGCCACCGACAGCAACGCTATCGGCACCGAAGACCTGGCGCTTGCCCTGCGCTGGAGCGACTTCCACGTGGATGACGTGGACGGCACGCCGCTGCAAGTGGTGCTCAGCGCCCTGCCTGCCAACGGCATGCTGCAACGTGAGCAGGCCGACGGCACTTGGGCCGCCGCCGCGCTGGACGAGCGCTTCACGCAAGCCGAGTTGGCCGCACGCGGCCTGCGCTTTGTGCCTGCTGCCAATGCGTCCGGCGCTGACTACGCCCGCATCGGCTTCAAGGCCTTTGATGGCGAGCTGTTCAGTGCGCAGGCGAATCTGCTGCTGGCCATCACCGCCGTGGCCGACGTGCCAACCTTGCAAATCACCGGCAACAGCGGTGCCTTGCAGGGGCTGGAAGACACGGTGCTGGCGCTGCGGACTATCGTCGCAAGCCTCAACGACATCGATGGCTCCGAGACCCTGGTGCTGACCCTAACCGGCTTGCCCGCCGGCTTCACGCTCAGCGATGGCAGCCACAGCTTTGCCATCAGCGACGGCCATCTGGTGCTCGACCTCAGCGGCTGGAAGCTCGACGCGCTGAGCCTTGCCGCACCGCGTGACTTCAACGGCAGCCTGCTGCTGCAAGTCCAGGCGACGGCCATCGAGACAGCGACAGGCGAGCGCGCCACCGCCCAGCAAGACCTGCTGATCGAGATCGTTGCGGTGGCCGATGCACCGCTGCTGTCGCTGACAGCCCGCGACGTAAGCATCAGCCGCGAGCTGGTGGCAAGCTCGTTTGAGAGCGTGGCCAATGCCAACACGGCGGCGACCGTGGTGACGGCGCCTACGCTGGAGGGCTGGACGGCACGGCCGGTGTTGGCCGGAAAGACAGCGGCCTTCGAAGTCTGGGCTGGCGGGGATCGTATGAGCAACGATGTCGGCAATTTCTCAACCGTTCAGGCGGCCGATGGAAATGGTCAACAGTGGCTGGCGTTGCGCAATGGTTCACGCACGCAGGTTCACCAGTCCCTGGGCATAGAACGCACGGTGGACACCGTGAATGGCGCGATCTACACCCTGAACCTTGACTACGCGGGCGCCTTGGGCTTCGTTGTCGGCAACACTGCCATCGGCATTTATCTGGACGGCGTGCGCATCGCCACCCATGCCGGCATCAGCAGCCGCACGGTGCTGAACTGGCAGGCACTGAGCTTCCAGTTCGGTGGCAACGGCCTGCAGCGCAAGATCAGCATCGTGTTGGAAGGTGGTGACGCCTACGCGACGACGACGGCCACCCAGCGCGGCGCGATGATTGATGACATCCACCTTGTCGAGACCTTGCCGAACGGCGTGGCTACCGTCTACGGTCTGGCTGGCAGCGAGATCGCGCTGCCCCAGGTGTTCGCCGCGTTGACGGACAGCTTCGGCAGCGAGCGCCTGGCGCTTGCTCTGCTGGGCGCGCCGGTTGGTGCGGTGGTGAGCGACGGCACGCGCAGCATCACCATCGGTGCAGCGGGCGAGGCGGTGGATCTGGCCGGCTGGAACCTGACCCGCCTGAGCCTGCGCCCGGTGGCTGGCTTCACCGGCGATATCGCCCTGCAGCTGCGCGCCACCAGCCGCGAGACCAGCAATGGTGCCAGCGCCAGCATCAGCCAGGCGATGACGGTCAAGGTGCTGTCCGGCACGGCCGTCGCCACGCCGGTGGGGGTCAACCCCTTCGTGACGATGGCGGCAATTCAGACCAGCAGCAGCGCAGCCGGCAGCACGTGGGTCGGCCCACCGGCCGCACGCAGTGCCGAGGAAGAAGCGCTGGCCGAGATCGAACGCAGCCGTGTGCTCAGTGACGCCTGGCTAAAGGCACTTGAAAAGCGCGCCCAGGCCCAGTGGCAAGAACTGGTGGGCGGCAATTGATGAAAACGAGCGGGTGGTGTTGCGTTGGCATCGTGCTCCCCCGGCTCGGGGGTGGTGCGGTGCAGCAGCGCTGCCTACTATCGCGAGAACGAGAACTGAGGTAGTTGATGAAGATGAAGCAAGCAATCAAGACGCTGGTGGTGGCCGTCGCACTGGCAACGGTCGGCAGCACCATGGCCGCGCCAGTAGTCAGCTTGGTGGGCGACAAAGATGGCCTTGGGTTGGGGCTGAGCAGCGGTGACGCGTTCAATTTCTTTGATGTCGGGCCCACCGATGGCGACGGCACCGATGAATTGCTCGATGGTGGCCTGACGTTTTCGCACGTCAGCAGTTGGAGCGGCACCTTGACCGGAGCGTCGCTGGAAATCTTCAGTGGCGGCTGGGGCCTCGACGGGCAGGCCGGGGTTTACTTCGGCACGCATTTCCTGGGTCTACTGACCAACGGCGACGACACCGGCCCGAATGGCAACTTGGCCTTTCTCGACACCTTCGACCTGACGCCTTATCTGCTGGAGTTGACCGGCAATGACAGCTTTGAGATTCGCACTGCAACCGGTGATGCCGGCGCACTCGACTACTCGCAGCTGACGCTGCAAGTCCGCGACGCCACCGGCGGCGGCAACACGGTCCCCGAGCCCGCCACCCTGGCGCTGGTGGGTCTGGCGCTGGTTGGCGTGTCGGCGCAACGCCGTCGTCGCTGAGTCACCCGCGCACCGTACATTCGAGGCCCGCGCGCCGCGCCGCTTCAGGCGAGCGGCGCGTTTTCTTTTCGACATCGGGTTCTGCTTTTGGCTTCGATTTTTCAAAGCTTGATTTTTTTGGTGGCGGGGCTGTGCGGGCCGCTTGTTGCGATCGCTGGCCCCACTTTGCCGGAGCTGCAGACCCGCGCCCTGGCCGCTGACCCCGGCGTGCGCGCTGCCGAGGCGCAGCAGCGCGCGGCCGAAGAGCGGCTGTTCCAAGCGCGCGCAGCCTTCGGGCCGACGGTCAATCTGACCGTCAACCACACCGATACCCGCTACACCGAGGCACCCGCGCTTGAAGTGCGGCCTTTTCGTTCGGACCAGACCACCTTGCAGCTGACCCAGCCGCTCTGGCGCGGGGCCAATGTGTCTGCCGTCCAGGCCGCGCAGGCCCAGGCCGAGCAGGCAACGGCGGCGCTGTCGCAGGCCCGCGCCGAAGCCTTGCAGCGGTTTGTCGAGGCCTGTTTCGAGGTGTTCAAGTCGCGCGATGTGCTGCGCCACACGCAGGCCTTGGGCGAGGCGACGACCGAGCAGTTGGCGCTGGCCCGCCGCACCTTCCAGGTCGGTCGTGCCGCCATCACCGATGTGCGCGAGGCCGAGGCCCGGCTCGACGCCGCGCAGGCCCAGGCGCTGGCCGCCGAGGCCGAGCTCGACCTGCGCCAGCAGGTGCTGGCCGAGCTGACCGGCGGGCCCGACCCGTCGATCACCCTGCTGCTGGGCCGCGGCCTGGCTGCCGAGAGCCTGCCCATCGTCGCCGCGCCCTCGGTGCTGGAGTGGATCGCCGCCGCGCAGGCCGACAGCCCGCAGCTGCGCCAAGCCCTGTTGGCCCTGCAGGCGGCCGAGGCCGAGGTGCGAAAGGCCGCCATGGCCCATGCGCCGAGCGCCGACATGACCCTCAGCTACGGCAGGAGCAACGACACCGGCACGGTCACCAGCATCTTTCCGCGCAAGGGCGAGAGCACGGCCGTGGCCTTCAACCTGACCATCCCGATCTTTGCCAGTGGCGCGACGCAGAGCAAGGTGCGCGAGGCGCTGGCCCTGCGCGACAAGGCCGACAGCGATGTCGCCCTGGCCCGGCGCACCTTGGCGCTGGGCGTGCGGCAGGCCTTTGTCAGCACCCTGTCGGCCAGCGCGCAGGCCAAGGCGCTGGCGGCGGCCGAGCGCTCGCAAGCCGTGTCGCTGCGCGCCAACCAGCGGGGCTACGAGATTGGTCTGAAGGTCGGCGCCGAGGTGCTCGACGCGCAGGGCAAGCTGTTTGAGGCGCGCCGCGATCTGTCGCGCGCCCGCTACGACGCCTGGGCCGCCTACTTCAAGTTGAAGGCACTGTCGGGCGGGCTGGACAGCGGCGATATCGATGGGCTGGAGGCGCAGATGGTCGATATCACGACGGCCGAGATGGGCCGCGCCCGCCGGGCTGCGCCATGAGCGCCGAGCTGCTCGACCATGAATTGGTGCTGGGTGCGCCGCCTGCGCCCGCCGCCGCGCCCGAACTGGCCCCGGCGCTGGCGATGTGGCAACAGCGCCTGGGCGCCGCCGGCCTGGCCTGCCGGGCGGTGGCGCTGTACGGTGAAGACCCGGCCTGGCGGGCTCCGTTTCCTCAAGTTGATGTTGATGCTGACCCCGCCGTTGCAGAGGCTTGGGCGAGTGCCCGCGCCCGCGTCTCGCGCCAGGAGCCGGTGGCCCTGGCCAAGCTGGGCAGCGAGCTGCTGGTCGCCACGCATTTGCAGTTGCCCTCGGGCCAGCCCGGCGTGGTGGGTGCCTTGCTGGCGCCGCCGCACAACGACCGCAGCCTGCAGCTTTTGCTGCTGGCTCTGGGCTGGCTGCAACTGACCCTGGCCGCCGCCAGCCTGGCCCACAACCAGCGCGCGGGCGAGCTGCTGCAGCTGATGGGCCATGTCAGCGCGCAGGCGCAGCCGCGCGCCGCCGCGCAGGATTGGATCAACCGCACGGCGGCCTGGGTGCGCGCCGCTGACAATGAGGTCGAGCTGCGCTTGAGCCTGTTCGAGGTGCGCCGCGAGGCCGTGCGCTGGTGGGTCAGTGCCGACACCAGCGATGCCGAAAAAGCCGCGCCCGGCGTGCAGCAGGCGGCCGAGCTGGCGCAGCGGGCGCTGGTCGAAGGGCGTGAGTTCGCCGCGCCCGGTGCCTGGGCGCTGCCGCTGCTGGAGCAGGGCGCCGTGGTGGCGGTACTTGTTGCGCAGAGTCCCACACCGCTGCCCGAGCAGGCCCTGCTGATCCTGCGCACCAGTGCCGTCGTCGCCGAGCCTTTGCTGCGCCATTGGCGCGATGCCGAGCGCGGTCTGCTGCCGCATCTGGCCGCCAGCCTTCGCAGCGGCTGGGGCAAGCTGCGCCGGCCCGGTCATTGGACTTGGAAAGCTGGCGCGGCAGGGATTGTGTTGGCCCTGGCCGTGCTGCTGCTGATGCCCGTGGATGACCGAGTGACGGCCAACACCGTCATCGAGGGCCGCACGCGTCAATTGGTCACCGCGCCCTTCGAAGGCTTTGTGGCCGAGGCCCTGGTGCGGCCGGGCGACCGGGTCACCAAGGGCCAGGTGCTGCTG
Organism: Burkholderiales bacterium; assembly: GCA_038327205.1. Lineage (GTDB taxonomy): Bacteria > Pseudomonadota > Gammaproteobacteria > Burkholderiales > Burkholderiaceae_C > Paucibacter_A. Next base: position 8,359 of record JBBQKT010000086.1, read on the forward strand.
AAGTTCGACGAGCGTGAGCTGCGGCTTGAGCAGGGCAAGCTGCGCGGCGATCGTGAGCAGGCCGCCGCCAAGCTGCGCCAGGCGATGGCCGAGCGCGAGGCCAGCGCCGTGGCCCTGGCCAGCGCCGAGCTGCAGGCGGCGCAGGGCCAGCTTGATCTGGTCGAGGCCAAGCTGGCGCGCGCGCAACTCAGCGCGCCGATGGACGGCCTGATCGTCAGCGGCGACTGGGTGCAGCAGATCGGCGCACCGGTGGAGCTGGGCCGCGAGCTGTTCGAGATCGCCGCCAGCGACGGCTACCGCGTCGTGCTGCACGTGCCCGAGCGTGACATTGCCCGTGTGGCGGCAGGCCAGCCCGGCGTGCTGCGTTTGGCGGGCCAGCCGCAGACCGGCTTTGATTTCAAGCTCAGCCGCGTCACCGCCACCGCCAGCGTGCAGGACGGTGCCAACGGCTTCCGGGTCGAGGCGGCCTGGGGCGGCGACGCGCCCGCCCTGTCCCCCGGCATGCAGGGTGTGGCCAAGGTAACGGTCGGCCGCGCCAACCTGCTGTCGGTGTGGACACGCAGCTCGCTCGACTGGTTGCGCATGAAGTTGTGGACCTGGTGGTGGTGAGCCGTGCAGGCCCTTCTTTCTGAGCATTGGCATGCCGTCCGCGGTCTGCGCCCGAGGCTGCGGGCCGGGGTTGAGCCGCTGCACCGGCGGCTGCGCGGGCAGGCCTGGGTGCTGCTTTCCGACCCGGTCAACCAGCGTTTTCACCGGCTGACACCGGCCGTCTGGCAGGTGCTTGCCCTGATGGACGGCCGCCGCACGCTTGACGATGTGTGGGACCAGGCCTGCGCCGAGGCGCTGGACGAGCAGGGCACCATCTCCCAGCACGAACTGGTGCAACTGGTGGCCTCGCTGCATGGGCAAGACCTGCTGCAGACGCAGGTGTCGCCCGATGCCGGCGAGGTGTTCGAGCGCTTTGAGCGCCAGCGCCGCGCCAAGCGCAAGCAGGGCTGGATGAACCTGATGAGCATCCGCCTGCCCCTGCTGTATCCCGATGCCTGGTTCACGCGCCAGGCCGGGCTGGCGCGGGTGCTGTTCAGCCTGCCGGTGCTGCTGCTGTGGCTGGCCTGGGTGCTGCCGGCCGGCGTGCTGGCTGCGCAGCATTGGTCGGCGCTGACCGAGAACATGAGCGACCGGGTGCTGTCCGCCAGCAACTTGGTGCTGCTGTGGTTCACCTATCCCCTCGTCAAGGCGGTGCATGAGTGGGCGCATGGCATGGCCGTCAAGGCCTGGGGCGGGGCGGTGCGCGAGATCGGGCTGATGTTCATCGTCTTCACGCCGGTGCCCTATGTGGACGCCACCTCGTCCTACCGCTTTCCGTCGAAATGGGCCCGCGCCGCAGTGGCCGGGGCCGGCATCATGGCCGAGCTGATGCTGGGTGCGGCGGCGGTCTATGTGTGGCTGCTGGCCGAGCCGGGCCTGATGACCGCCGTGGCCTACAACGTGGTGCTGATCGCGGGCGTGTCCACCGTGCTGGTCAACGGCAATCCGTTGATGCGCTACGACGGCTATTTCATCGCCACTGACCTGCTGGAGCTGCCCAATCTGGCCGTGCGGGCCAACGCCTTCTGGGTCTATCTCAGCGACCGCTACCTGTTCGGCGCGCGCGACGCCAAACCCCCGGTGGCGCTGGGCAGCGAGCGCTGGATCCTGGTCATCTATGGCGCGGTGGCACCGGTGTACCGGCTGCTGATCACCATCGGGCTGATCTGGTTCGTTGCCAGTGAATACCTGCTGATCGGCGCGCTGATGGCCGTCATGGCCGTCTGGGGTGCCCTGCTGACGCCGCTGGGGAAGGCCTGGAAGCATGTCAACCAGGGCGGTTCGCTGGCGCGGCGGCGCGGCGTGGCACGGCGGCGGTCGCTGGCGCTGATCGGTGCGCTGGTGTTGCTGCTGGGCCTGCTGCCGCTGCCGTTTTATTCGGTGCACCAGGGCGTGGTCTGGCTGCCGGACGAGGCCCTGGTGCGGGCCGGCGATGCCGGACAGGTGAGCATCGCGCTGGCGCAGCCGGGTGCCATGGTTCGTGCCGGTGATCCCCTGCTGAGCCTGGCCAATCTGCCGCTACAGGCCGAGCTGAGCAGCGCGCAGGCGGCCCTGGCACAGACCCAGGCCACCCTGCGCCGCGCCGAGGTGATGGAGCCCGCCCGCGCCCTGCCACTGCGCCAGGAGCGGGCCGCCCGCGAGGCCAGGCTGGCCCAGGCCGAGGCCCGGGTGGCCGGGCTGACGGTGGCCGCCCGCACCGATGGCCGCTGGGTGCCCGCCGCGCCGACCGAGCTGGCCGGGCGCTTCGTCAAACGCGGCGAGCTGCTCGGCTATGTGGTCGCAGCCGGTCCGTCGTCCTCCCAAGCGCAGCGGGTGCGCGTGGCGGTGCCGCAGGAAGACGGCGACCTGGTGCGCTCGCGCATGGTGGGTGCGGCCGTGCGGCTGGCGCAACGGCCCGAGCAGGCGCTGTCGGCCCGACTGATCCGCCAGGTGCCGGGCGGCGGCTTCGAGCTGGTGTCACCGGCCCTGGGCTCCAGCGGCGGCGGCGAGATTGCGGTGGACCCGTCCAAGGAGGGCGGCACCCACAGCCTGCGCCGAGTCTTCGACATGGAGTTGCAGCTCGACAGGCCAACGGACGACGTGCCACCCACGGCCGTGTTTGGCGACCGTGCGCAGGTTCGCTTCGACCTTGGCAACACACCGCTGGCCTACCAGTGGTGGCTGCGGCTGCGGCAGGCCTTCTTGTCCCGGCTCAATGTCTGAGGTTGATGTTTGAACGCGATGTTTGAACGTGACCTTCGACTGTTGCGCGCGTTGGCCGGACCCGAGTTCCGCCGTGCCGATACCCTGCGCGACGAGCGCAGCGCTGAAACAGCGGCCCAGCGAAAGCCGGTCGAGCGTTGGCTGCGTGATCTGCCCGGCTGGCTGCCGGTGCACAGCGAAAGCGCAGCCGCCATCGCGCAGCTGAACACCGCCGTGCTGGCCGTGGCCGCGCCTTTGCAAGACCGGCCTGA
>JBBQKT010000087.1:0-11261 GCA_038327205.1 Burkholderiales bacterium
GAGGCCTTGGCCGCGCAGGCGACTGACCCCGAAAACACGATTGTTTCCGTCAAGCGTTTCATGGGCCGGGCGCTGGCTGACATTGCCAACCGCGACCATTTGCCCTACCAGTTCGAGGACACGCCGGGCATGTTGAGCCTGGCCACCCGGCATGGCTTGAAGTCACCGATTGAAGTCTCGGCCGAGATCCTGGCAACCCTGCGCTTTCGCGCCGAGGACAGCTTTGCCGATGATGTGTTCGGCGCCGTCATCACCGTGCCGGCCTATTTCGACGATGCGCAGCGCCAGGCGACCAAGGATGCCGCCCAGCTCGCGGGCCTGAACGTCCTGCGCCTGATCAACGAGCCGACGGCCGCCGCGATTGCCTACGGCTTGGACAACGCCAGCGAGGGCCTTTACGCCGTCTACGACCTCGGCGGCGGCACCTTTGACATCTCGCTGCTGCGCCTGACGCAAGGCGTGTTCGAGGTGGTGGCGACCGGTGGGGACGCCGCCCTGGGTGGCGACGATTTCGACCGGGTGCTGGCCGACTGGGCGCTGGCGCAGGCGGGCATGGCCGTCACAACTGCTCACGACAAACGCGCGGTATTGGTCGCAGCGCGGGCAGCCAAAGAAGCCTTGTCCGGCGTGGACAGCATCGCCTTGCATGCCGCACTGAACGTGGGCGCGTTGAATGTGATCGTCAGCCGCGCCCAATTCGATCTTTTGGCCGAGCCGCTGATTGCCAAGACCCTCACCGCCACCCGGCGCGTGCTGCGTGACGCCAAGGTCAAGGCCGACGAGGTGCAGGGCACGGTGATGGTGGGCGGCTCGACGCGGATGCTGGCGGTACGCGCAGCGGTTGGCGCCCTGTTCGGCAAAGAAGTCTTGACGAATTTGAATCCCGATGAGGTCGTCGCCCTCGGTGCTGCGATCCAGGCCAACCAGTTGGCCGGCAATGCCGCCGACGGTGACATCCTGCTGCTCGATGTGATCCCGCTTTCGCTGGGCTTGGAAACCATGGGCGGTCTGGTTGAACGCATCATCGAGCGCAACGCGACGATTCCGGTTGCACAGGCGCAGGACTTCACCACCTTCAAAGACGGACAGACAGCCTTGGCTGTCCATGTGCTGCAAGGCGAACGCGAGTTGGTCAGTGAATGCCGCTCGCTGGCGCGCTTTGAGTTGCGCGGCATCCCGCCGATGGTGGCCGGCGCCGCGCGAATTCGCGTCACCTTCACCGTCGATGCCGATGGCTTGTTGAGCGTATCGGCCCGCGAAATGATCTCGGGCGTCGAGGCGGCGATCCAGGTCAAGCCCAGCTACGGTCTGTCCGACAACGCGATTGCCGACATGCTCAAGGACGGTTTCGCCAGCGCCGAGGGCGATATGCAGGCGCGCAAGCTGCGCGAGGCCCGCGTCGATGCCGAGCGAATGATTCTGGCAACCCGCTCAGCGCTGGCCGCCGATGGCGATTTGCTCGACGCCGATCAAACGTCGGCCATCGAGACCTTGCTCACCGCGCTGGCTGCCACCGCCGAAGGCGAAGATGCCAACGCGATGGATGCAGCCGTCGAGGCCTTGGCCAGCGGCACCGAAAGCTTCGCCGCCGAGCGGATGAACCGCGGCATTCAACGGGCTTTGACTGGCCGTTCCGTCGATCAAATCTAGATCAGGTAGCGCCCCATGCCCATCATCAGAATTCTTCCCCACGCCGAGTACTGCCCCGAAGGCAAGTCGATTGACGCACCCGGCGGCACCTCGATCTGCGAGGCCCTGCTGGACAACGGCATCGCCATTGAGCACGCCTGCGACCAGGTCTGCGCCTGCACGACCTGCCACGTGATCGTGCGTGAAGGTGGCCGCAGCCTGTCCGAGATGGAGGAGGGCGAGGAAGACATGCTGGATCGCGCCTGGGGACTGGAGCCGGATTCGCGGCTGAGTTGCCAGGCCATCCTGGCGCAGACCGACGTCACCATCGAAATCCCAAAATATTCAATCAATCACGCACGCGAGAATTGAATGAAGGTTCTGGGCTTCGAGTCATCCTGCGACGAGACCGGGGTGGCCCTGGTCGAGGTGCCTGAATCGGGTGCGCCCGTGTTGCTGGCGCAGGCGCTGCACAGTCAGATCACCATGCACCAGGCTTATGGCGGCGTCGTGCCCGAGCTGGCGTCGCGCGACCATATTCGCCGGGTGATTCCGCTGACTCAATCGGTTTTGGCCGACGCCGGTGCAAGTTTGGCCGATGTCGATGTCATCGCCTACACCGAGGGTCCAGGTCTCGCTGGCGCCTTGCTGGTCGGCGCAGGCTTTGCCGTTGCGCTGGCGGCGGCCCTGAATAAACCGACCCTCGGTGTGCACCACCTTGAAGGCCATCTGCTTTCGCCGTTCCTGTCGAACGATGCGCCGGAATTTCCTTTCGTCGCGCTGCTCGTCTCCGGCGGCCACACGCAGCTGATGCGGGTGACCGAGGTCGGTCAGTACGAAATCCTCGGCGAAACGATTGACGATGCGGCGGGCGAGGCCTTCGACAAGAGTGCCAAGTTGCTGGGCCTGCCCTATCCGGGCGGCCCGCATTTGGCGCGCTTGGCCGAATCGGGTGACCCGACAGCCTTCGCCCTGCCGCGGCCGATGCTGCACAGCGGCAAGCCGGATTTCAGTTTTGCCGGGCTAAAGACTGCGGTGTTGACCCAGGTGAAGAAGCTCGGCGAGGCGCCGACCGATCAGCAGCGCGCCGATCTTGCTGCTTCAACGCAGGCCGCCATCGTCGAGGTGCTGGTCAAGAAGTCCTTGCTGGCCTTGAAGGAAACTGGTCTGAAGCGGCTGGTGGTGGCCGGTGGCGTTGGGGCCAACAGCCTCTTGCGCCAGCAACTCAATGCTGCTTGCGCCAAGCGGCAGGTGCGCGTGCATTACCCGGAGCTGAGTTTGTGCACCGACAACGGCGCGATGATCGCGATGGCCGCCGCGATGCGGCTGCAACGTGGCATGGCAACGTTGCAGCCGGGCGGCGGGTTTGCGGTTCGGCCGCGTTGGCCACTTACTGCTTAACTGACGGTCAGTTCACCGGCATCGTCACGCTGGCGCTTGACCAAGGTCAGAGTCAGCACGCCGTTTTCCAGCTTGGCGGTCGAGTCCGACTGCTTCACTTCCTGCGGCAAAACCAGGCTGCGCGAAAAGCGAGTGGCCGAGCGTTCACGCAGCAAGGCGCGTTCGCCCTCGGGCAAATCGGCTGGCTTGGCCTGCTCGGCGTCAATGCTGATGCGGCGGCCGTCGATGCGGATCTTGATGGCTTCCTTGGCGATGCCCGGCAGATCGAGCTGCAGGCGGTAGGCCATGTCGGTCTCGCTGATGTCGAGCGACGGGCTGGTGAGCGCCACGGCGTTTTGATCGACGTTGAACAGGCGCTCGATACGGCGGCTCAGCTCGGCAGAATGAGCTTGCTGATGACGAGTGGATTGCGAAAGGGGAATGACAAACATGGCTAACTCCAAGTGCGTTGATGTTGAGAATCGCTGCTGAGTCTTTCAGGGCGCAGCCCCCATGGCATCGAAGTTTGGAGCGATCCGCTGGCCTTCAAGGCCTTTTGAAAATACACATTTCGGGGACTTGGAAGCACCAGTTGCGTCACCATCTCGCCCGCCGCGCTAGGCACAGTCGGGCTGCCAGCAGTGACTTCGGCTATACTCCAAAGGCTTTGCTGGGCGGCGTGCTGCCTAGCGAAGACAAGTTACCACCAAGCACGGCACGGGTCGGTTTCACCTGTGACCGCAAGTCCACCACTGGAAACCGTTGTGACTCGCCAGAGTTTTTCTGCGCGGCCAGCGGCTTCCGAAAATAACCGGAAACGCAGGAACATCTATGTCAGTCGCAGATTTGAACAAAGCAGAAATCGTCAAGGACAACGCTCGCAGCGCCAACGACACCGGCTCGCCGGAAGTCCAAGTGGCCCTGTTGACCGCCCGCATCAACGGCCTGACGCCTCACTTCAAGGCCAATATGAAGGACCACCACGGTCGTCGCGGCCTGCTGAAGATGGTCAACACGCGTAAGAGCCTGTTGTCCTACCTGAAGTCCAAAGACCACGGTCGTTACACCGCACTGATCCAGAAGCTGGGCTTGCGCAAGTAATTGCCAGTTTGAATCGAAGAGCCTGTCTGGGTCACACGCCAGTACAGGCTCTTTGCGTTTTGAGAAGAATTTATTGGTTTTGAACTGACGTGGCGCTGCTGTGTCATTCCACCAGTTTTGCCCTGCGCAGAGTTGTTGGAATGGCATCCCGCCAAACCCAGTTTGACGCCCGGTTCTGAGGCGGCACCGAAAGCCGCATCGCCACAGTCGGCCCGCATGTGCGAGGCCGACACAAAGGAGAAGACACCATGGGTTTGTTCAACAAAGTCACCAAGACCTTCCAGTGGGGCCCCCACCAAGTCACGATGGAAACCGGCGAAATCGCGCGGCAAGCCAGTGGCGCCGTCGTCGTCAACATTGAAGGCACCGTCGTGCTGGCCACCGTTGTGGCCAAGACTGACGCCAAGGCCGGCCAGGACTTCTTCCCGCTGACCGTCGACTATCTTGAAAAGACCTACGCCGCCGGCAAGATCCCGGGCAGCTTCTTCAAGCGTGAAGGCCGCCCGAGCGAACTCGAAACGCTGACCAGCCGCCTGATCGACCGCCCGATCCGCCCGTTGTTCCCCGAAGGCTTTTACAACGAAGTGCAAGTGGTGATCCACGTGCTGTCGCTGAACCCTGAGGTGCAGGCCGACATCGCCGCGCTGATCGCATCGAGCGCCGCGCTGGCCATCTCCGGCATTCCGTTCAACGGCCCGATCGGCGCTGCCCGCGTGGGCTATGTCAACGGCGCTTATGTGCTGAATCCGGGCAAGACCGAGCTGATCAACAGCCAGATGGATCTGGTTGTTGCTGGTACCCAGGCGGCCGTGCTGATGGTTGAGTCCGAGGCCGCTGGCCTGTCGGAAGAAATCATGCTCGGCGCGGTCGTGTTCGGCCATGAGCAGGGCGCAATTGCCATCGCTGCCATCGACGAGCTGGTGCGTCATGCCGGCAAGCCAAGCTGGAACTGGGTCGCCCCGGCCAAGAACGAGCCGCTGATCGCCAAGGTCGGCGCATTGGCCGATGAAGGCCTGGCTGCTGCTTATCAAATCCGCAACAAGCAGGCCCGCACGCAAGCCTGCCGCACGGTCACCTCGAGCGTGTTTGCCGGCCTGAAGGCCGACGGCGTCGAGTTCGACAAGGTCGAAGTGGAAAGCCTGCTGTTCGAGATCGAAGCCCGCATTGTGCGCGGCCAGATCCTGGCCGGCGAGCCCCGCATCGACGGCCGTGACACCCGCACCGTCCGCCCGATCGAGATCAGCAACGGCATCCTGCCGCGCACCCACGGCTCGGCCCTGTTCACCCGTGGTGAGACGCAGGCCCTGGTCATCGCGACCCTGGGCACCGACCGCGACGCGCAGCGCATCGACGCGTTGGCCGGCGACTATGAAGACAACTTCATGCTGCACTACAACATGCCGCCGTTCGCCACCGGCGAAACCGGCCGCGTGGGCAGCCCGAAGCGCCGCGAAATCGGCCACGGCCGCCTCGCCAAGCGGGCGCTGATCGCGGCCCTGCCGGACAAGGCTGACTTCCCGTACACGATGCGTGTCGTGTCGGAAATCACCGAGTCCAATGGCTCCTCGTCGATGGCTTCGGTCTGCGGCGGTTGCCTCGCTTTGATGGACGCTGGTGTGCCGATGAAGGCCCACGTGGCCGGCATCGCCATGGGCCTGATCAAGGACGGCAACCGTTTCGCCGTGCTGACCGACATCCTGGGTGACGAAGATCACCTCGGCGACATGGACTTCAAGGTGGCCGGCACAACCGCCGGCATCACCGCGCTGCAGATGGACATCAAGATCCAGGGCATCACCAAGGAAATCATGCAAGTGGCGCTGGCGCAAGCCAAGGAAGCCCGCCTGCACATCCTGGCCAAGATGGTCGAAGCAATGGGCGTGGCCAACACCGAGGTGTCGGAGTTCGCACCGCGTCTGTACACGATGAAGATCAACCCGGAAAAAATCCGCGACGTGATCGGCAAGGGCGGCGCCACCATCCGTGCGCTGACCGAAGAAACCGGCACCACGATCGACATCGGCGAAGACGGCACGATCACGATCGCCTCGACCGACGCTGACAAGGCCGAACACGCCAAGAAGCGCATCCAGGAGATCACGGCCGAAGTCGAAATCGGCAAGATCTACGAAGGTCCGATCACCAAGATCCTGGACTTCGGTGCCCTCGTCAATCTGCTGCCTGGCAAGGACGGTTTGCTGCACATCAGCCAGATCGCCCACCAGCGCGTCGAGAAGGTCACCGACTATTTGACCGAAGGCCAGATCGTCAAGGTCAAGGTCATGGAAACAGACGAGAAGGGCCGCATCAAGTTGTCGATGAAGGCCTTGATCGACCGTGATGCAGCGCCAGCGGTTCATGCTGCCCCTGTCGCACCTGTCGCACCTGTTACGCCGGCTGCCGAGTAAGCACCAGGGCCATGAAAGCCATTGCCATCACCCGCCCCGGCGGGCCCGAGGTGTTGCAAGTGGTTGAGCGCGCCGACCCCGTTGCCGGGGTGGGCGAGTGCTTGATCTCGGTTGAGGCTTATGGCATCAACCGCCCCGACGTCTTGCAGCGCAAAGGCGCGTATCCGCCACCGGCGGGTGCCAGCGATCTGCCCGGCTTGGAAGTGGCCGGGCGCATCGTGGCGGGGGATGAAGCGGCTTTGGAGAAGGCGGGTTTTGCTTTAGGCGATGCCGTCTGCGCCCTTGTCGCCGGTGGTGGCTATGCCGAGCTTTGCACCGCGCCGGTGGCTCAGTGCCTGCCGGTGCCGGATGGATGGACGATGGCCCAGGCCGCGAGCCTGCCAGAAACATTTTTCACTGTGTGGGCCAATGTGTTCGAGCGGGCGGCTTTGCAGCCCGGCGAGAGCTTGTTGATTCACGGTGGCAGCAGCGGTATTGGCGTCACTGCGATCCAGATTGCCAAGGCGCTGGGTAGCAAGGTCATCGTCACCGTGGGCACAGCCGACAAGGCCGCCGCCTGCTTGAAGTTGGGGGCCGATGTGGCCATCAACTACAAGACGCAAGACTTCGTTGCCGAAGTCAAGGCGGCCACCGAGGCACGAGGCGTTGACGTCATTCTTGACATGGTTGCGGGTGGCTATGTCGAGCGCAATGTGCAGTGCCTGGCCGACGACGGTCGCATGGTCATCATCGCCGTGCAAGGTGGGATTGAGGCCAAGTTTGATGCCGGTGCGGTACTGCGCCGCCGGCTGACGATCAGCGGCTCGACCCTGCGGCCGCGCTCGCTCGCCTTCAAGGCCGGTATCGCTTTGCGCTTGCGCCAACTTGTGTGGCCGCTGTTGGCCTCGGGGCAGATCGCACCGGTCATTTACCGTGAATTCGCTGCCGATCAAGCGGCGGCGGCCCATGCCTTGATGGAGTCGGGCGAGCACATTGGCAAGATCGTCCTGAACTGGTGATGGAGCAATCTTTTATGCGTAAAAAACTGGTGGTGGGCAACTGGAAGATGAACGGCAGTCGGTCCGCCAACGCGACCTTGCTGTCGGCTTTGAAAGAAGCCGGGCCGTGGAGCGCTGATGTGGCGGTGTGCGTGCCTTTCCCCTATCTGGCCGAGACCGCCCTGGCCCTCACCGGCCAAGCCGTCGCGTTGGGCGCGCAGGACGTGTCCATGCACAGTCACGGCGCTTACACCGGCGAAGTCTCAGCGACCATGCTGGCCGATTTGGGTTGCCGTTACGTGATCGTCGGTCATTCCGAGCGCCGCACCCATCATGGCGAAAGCGATCAACTGGTGGCGGACAAGGCCAAGGCAGCGCTGGCCCACGGTGTGACGCCGATTGTCTGTGTCGGTGAAACGCTGGCCGAACATCAGGCGGGTCAGTCTGAGGCGGTGGTGATGCGCCAACTCGCAGCCGTCATCCATACCTTGGCCCATTGCATTGGCGAAATCGTCGTCGCGTATGAGCCGGTCTGGGCGATCGGCACCGGCCTTACCGCCACACCCGCCCAAGCGCAGGCCATCCATGCGCTGCTGCGTCTGCAGCTGAATGCGGCAACGCAAAAGGCCGGCGCGATGCGAATCCTCTACGGCGGCAGCGTCAAGCCTGATAACGCGGTCGAGTTGTTTGCCCAGGCCGATATCGACGGTGGTTTGATTGGTGGTGCCGCCTTGAAGGCCGCAGACTTTGCTGCCATTTGCCGCGCAGCACATTGAATATTTTTTTGGAGTTTTAGAGATGCAAGTTTTTTCGAATCTGGTTTTGGTGTTGCAACTGGCCAGCGCGCTGTTGATGATCGTCCTGGTGCTGGTACAGCATGGCAAGGGTGCCGATATGGGCGCGTCCTTCGGCAGCGGCGCGTCGGGCAGCCTGTTCGGCGCCACCGGTAGCGCCAACTTTCTGTCGCGCAGCACGGCGGTCTGCGCCACCGTTTTCTTCTGCTGCACCTTGGGGCTGGCCTATATCTCCAACAACCGGGGCGGTCCCGCCGCTGCTGAAAGCGTCTTGGACCGTGCGGCAACACCAGCCATTGCTGCTTCGGGCGCTGCCGCCATTCCGGGCGCCGCACCAACTGTCTTGCCAACTGCAGCTCCGGCTGCGTCAGCCACAAAATAGACCCGCAAAAAAGCTTGGGCGCAGACCAGACAAAATTGCTCTGTACGCCCGGCAAGCCAAATTTTTCGGGTTAGAATTCGAGGCTGCTCTGAGTGCAAACCCTCACGCAAATCAGAGCTGTAAAACATGACTTGCCGTCGTGGTGAAATTGGTAGACACGCTATCTTGAGGGGGTAGTGGCGAAAGCTGTGCGAGTTCGAGTCTCGCCGACGGCACCAAGGTTTTGAATGGTTGGGATACTCGGCATGGGCTGGTTAGTCCCTGCCTCGTCGAGGTACTGCTGAAAGGTTGGAGCTGATCAGCAGCGAAGTAAATCGTCAATGAGGCGGCAACTATGAACCTGGATCAATACCTACCCGTCATCCTCTTCATCTTGGTGGGTGCGGCCGTTGGTATCGTGCCTCAAGTGCTCGGGTTTTTGCTCGGCCCCAATCGTCCCGATGCGGCCAAAAACTCCCCTTACGAATGCGGATTCGAGGCCTTTGAAGACGCTCGGATGAAGTTCGACGTCCGTTATTACCTCGTCGCAATCCTGTTTATTTTGTTCGATCTGGAAATCGCCTTTCTGTTCCCCTGGGCCGTGGCGCTCAAGGAAATCGGGCCTGCGGGTTTCTGGGCAATGATGATTTTCCTGGGCATTCTGGTCGTCGGCTTCGCCTACGAGTGGAAAAAAGGCGCTCTGGACTGGGAATAAGGCTGAGGCACACCTGATGGGAATTGAAGGCGTTCTGAAAGAAGGCTTCGTCACCACTTCGGTGGATACCTTGGTCAACTGGTCGAAAACAGGCTCGCTGTGGCCGATGACATTTGGCCTGGCCTGCTGCGCGGTCGAGATGATGCATGCGGGTGCAGCTCGCTATGACATCGACCGTTTTGGCATGTTGTTCCGCCCCAGCCCCCGGCAAAGCGATCTGATGATCGTGGCAGGAACCCTTTGCAACAAGATGGCGCCTGCCCTTCGCAAGGTCTATGACCAGATGGCCGAGCCTCGCTGGGTGCTTTCGATGGGCTCCTGCGCCAATGGCGGCGGCTACTACCACTACAGCTATTCCGTCGTGCGCGGCTGCGATCGCATCGTGCCGGTCGACGTGTACGTGCCGGGCTGTCCTCCCACGGCAGAAGCCTTGCTCTACGGCATCTTGCAATTGCAGGCGAAGATTCGTCGCGAAAACACTATCGCACGCTGAGCCAGGACCGATTACAGATGAGCAAACTCGACACCCTCACCGCGGCGCTGCAAGCGGCCCTCGGTGGGCAGATTCAAAGCCTCAAGACCGAATTCGGTGAGATCACGGTCACAGTGGCCGCCTCCGACTACCTCGCCGCTGCCACCACCTTGCGCGACAACCCGACCCTGCGCTTTGAGCAGTTGATCGACCTCTGCGGTCTCGACTACAGCAGCTACAAAGACGGTGGCTACGAAGGCATGCGCTATGCCGTCGCCACCCATCTGCTGTCGATCACCCACAACTGGCGCGTGCGCCTGAAGGTGTTCTGTCCCGACGACGATCTGCCGCTGGTGATGGCGCTGACGCCGCTGTGGAACTCCGCCAGCTGGTTTGAGCGCGAGGCGTTTGATCTGTTCGGCATCATCTTCGAGGGCCATGAAGACCTGCGCCGCATCTTGACCGACTACGGCTTCATCGGCCACCCGATGCGCAAGGACTTCCCGACCTCGGGCCATGTCGAAATGCGCTACGACGCCGAGCAGAAGCGCGTGATTTACCAGGCGGTGACGATCGAGCCGCGTGAAATCACGCCGCGCATCATCCGCGAAGCCAACTACGGCGGCATCTGACCATGGCTGAGATCAAGAACTACACCCTCAACTTCGGCCCGCAGCATCCAGCGGCCCACGGCGTTTTGCGCCTCGTGCTGGAGCTGGACGGCGAAGTCATCCAGCGCGCCGACCCGCACATCGGGCTCTTGCACCGCGCCACCGAAAAGCTGGCCGAGAGCAAGACTTACATCCAGTCGCTGCCCTACATGGACCGGCTCGACTATGTCTCGATGATGGCCAACGAGCAGGCCTACTGCCTGGCCATCGAAAAGATGATGGGCATCGAGGTGCCGATCCGCGCGCAATACATCCGCGTGATGTTTGCCGAGATCACGCGGCTGCTGAACCATCTGATGTGGCTGGGCGCGCACGGCCTCGATTGCGGCGCGATGAACGTGCTGATCTACGCCTTCCGCGAGCGTGAAGACTTGTTTGACATGTATGAGGCGGTTTCAGGCGCGCGCATGCACGCCGCCTACTTCCGCCCGGGCGGCGTCTACCGCGATCTGCCGGACGTGATGCCGCAATACAAGGTCAGCAAGATCAAGAACGCCAAGGCGATTTCGCGGCTCAATGAGAACCGCTCGGGCACCTTGCTGGACTTCATCGAAGACTTCTGCAAGCGCTTCCCGAAGAACGTTGACGACTACGAAACCCTGCTGACCGAGAACCGCATCTGGAAGCAGCGCACCGTTGGCATCGGCGTTGTGACGCCCGAGCGGGCGCTGAACCTGGGCTTCACTGGCCCGATGCTGCGCGGCTGCGGCATCGCCTGGGACTTGCGCAAGACGCAGCCCTACGACGCCTACG
>JBBQKT010000088.1:0-11240 GCA_038327205.1 Burkholderiales bacterium
CATGCACTGATCGATGCGGGCACGGTCAGCCTGTTCATCGCCGCCGGCAAGCTGCCCGCCGCGTTGCAAGCCCGGTTGGCGCTCGACGGCGTGCAGCTGCGGGACTACGCCCAGGCGCCGCTGGCACTGGCTGCCCTGCCCGTCGACGCCGTGCTGCTGATCGACCCCAAGCGCATCACGCTGGGCCTGCGCGAGGCCGTCGCAGCCGGCGTGCGGGTGGTCGAGCAGATCAACCCCAGCACTCTCGCCAAGAGCCGCAAGACCGCCGCCGAGGCTGCTTTCGTGCGCGAGGCAATGGCGCAAGACGGCGCGGCGATGTGCGAGTTCTATGCATGGTTCGAGGCGGCGCTGGCACGTGGCGAAGCCTTGAGCGAAATCTCGGTGGACGAGCACCTGAGCGCCGCCCGCGCCCGCCGCCCCGGTTTCATCGGTTTGAGCTTCCCCGTTATCGCCGGCTTCAACGCCAATGGCGCGATGCCGCACTACCGCGCCACGCCGGGCTCGTTCGCGCAGTTGGACGCCGACGGCCTGCTGCTGATCGACTCCGGTGGCCAGTACCTCGGTGGCACGACCGACATCACCCGCGTCTGGCCGATCGGCCAGGTCAGCGCCGCGCAGCAGCGTGACTACACCCTGGTGCTGAAGGGCATGATCAACCTGAGCCGCGCCGTCTTCCCGCGCGGCACCTTGAGCCCGATGCTCGACGCACTGGCCCGCCTGCCGCTGTGGGAACACGGCCTCGATTACGGCCACGGCACCGGTCACGGCGTCGGCTACTTCATGAACGTGCATGAAGGCCCGCAAAGCATCTCCAAGGCCGTGCCCGACGCCCATATGGCGATGGAGCCCGGCATGATCACCTCCAACGAGCCGGGGCTCTATCGGCCGGGGCAATGGGGTGTGCGGATCGAAAACCTGCTGTTGAACGTGCCCAAGGCCACGGCGGAGAACGGCCAGTTCGGCGACATGCTGGCGTTTGAAACCCTGACGCTGTGTCCGATCGACACCGTCTGCATCGACCGCAGCCTGCTGCGCGCGGACGAGGTCGACTGGCTCAACCGCTATCACGCCACCGTGCGTGAGCGCCTCGCCCCCTTGCTGGACGGCGCGGCCCTGGCCTGGCTGATCGAGCGCACCGAGGCCCTGACTGTGGCTTGAGGCGTGTCCCTCAGCGCCTCACATCTGCCTGAACAGGTGCAAAAAGCTGCGGCTCACCGGCAGCACTTCCTTGCGCCCGCGCAGGTGCACATCGGCCGTCTCGTTGAGCCCACGCGTCACATGGCCGATGGCGTGCAGATTGACCACCACCGAGCGATGCACCTGCACAAAGCATTGCGGGTCGAGCTGCTCCAGCAACTCCTTGATCGGCGTGCGGATCAGCGCCTCGCCCTCGCGCCAGACAACCAGCGTGTATTTCTCGTCCGAGCGCAGGTAGTCGATCTCCTCGACCGGGATCAGCTTCAAGGTCTGACCCACCGACGCACGGATCCACTGCAGATGCGGGCTGGGTGCGCCCGCTGCCTGCGTCGGCGTGGCCGTGCCACTGGCCATTCGTTCGAGCAGTTGGGCAATGACGGCTTCGAGCGCGGCAGTCGATGAGGCTGCAGTGACAGCAGCAACGGGTGGGCTGGTCGCGAGGCGGTCCTTCAATCGTTGCACGGTGTCGGCCAAGCGCATCGCTTCGAGCGGCTTGACCAGATAGTCCAACGCCCCTTGCTCGAAGGCCTGCACCGCGTACTGCTCGTAGGCAGTGACAAACACGATCTGCGTGCCACGCGCGGTTTGCCGACCAATCTGCCGCGCCGCCTCCACCCCGCTCAGACCCGGCATGTGAACGTCCAGAAAAACAATGTCCGGCTCGAACTGCTCGAACTGCTCCAGCGCCTCGCGGCCGTTGCGGGCCTGGGCCACGATCACCAGCTCGGGCCAGGCCAGGGCCAGCGCCCGCGCCAGGCTGTCGCGCAGCAGCGGTTCGTCGTCGGCAATCAGGGCAGTGGGCGCGCTTGGGTGATGCGTCATGGCGTGAACACCAAATCAGCCCGCAGGCCGGAGGGCGCATTTTCGGCAAGATCAAGCCGGGCCGACGGCCCATAAAAAACCCGCAGCCGTTCACGCAGATTGCGCAGGCCCGTGCCATTGCCGCTGGGCTGGGTCAGGCCCACGCCGCTGTCGCTGACCCACAGACGCACCGCGCCATCGCCCAGTTTTTCACCGCCTAGCTCGATGCGCCCACCCTCTTCGCTCGGATCAATGCCGTGCCGCACGGCGTTCTCCACCAGGGTCAGCAAGGCCATCGGCGGAAAACGCAGGCCCAGCAGCGGCGCGGGGATGTCGATGGCGTAGCTCATCCGGTCGGGCATGCGCAGATGCATCAGGTCGAGGTAGGCGCGCACCAGGGCCAACTCATCGCCCAGGCTGGCCGCCTCATTGGCCAGCCGGGGCATGGCGGCGCGCAGGTAAGCGATCAGGCTTTGCAACACCGGCGCGGCCTGGGGTGAGCCGGTTTCAACCAGGGCACGCACATTGGCCAGGGTGTTGAACAAAAAGTGCGGCTCAACCTGGGCCTGCAGCAAGCGCAGCCGGGCATCGAGCGCCTGGCGTTCCAACTCGCTGCGCTCCAGCTCAAAGCGCAGCGCTTCGCTGCGTGCATCGGCATCGCGCTGACGGTACAAGGCGCCCATCGCAAGCAGCGGTCCGACGAGCAGACCCGAACCGGCGATCCAGATGAAGCCCAGGATGCGCGGCTCGCTTTGCACCAAGGAACTGATGTCGCCGCCCACCGACACCAGATAGACCAGCAGGGTGGCCAGCGGCACGGTCAGCGCCACCACCACCACCTGCAGCAGCCAGCGGGCCAGCCAGCGCGGCAACCGGCGCGGCCACTGACCGGCGGCGGCAAAACTCAACAGCCCCAGCAGGCCCACAAACAGCGTGCGGCCCAGCAGCACCGGAAACGGCGGGATGAAGATTGGCGACAGCAGCAGCGCGGCCACAGCGGCCAGGCCAATGGCCAGCGACAGCGGCAGCGGTGTCAGCGTGGCAAAAAAGCCTTTCCAGGCTTGGGTGTGGCTGGGCGGCTTGGGTTGAATGAGCGGCATGGTGGCCGCAGCGTAACGGCCCAGCGCGCCCCGACCAAGATCCGGGCGACGAATGACGGTTTGCCGCCCCTGGAATCAGGCTTGCCTGTTCTCAGGCCAGGGCACCCACCCGACACATCACAACGTCCCGCCCGGCGTTGATGGCGAAGCGCAGCGCCTCCTTGGGCGATGACCAGGCAAAACCACCCGCCAGGTTCTCATCCCGAAACGCCTCCATCTTGGGGCTGCGACCCCGCAGGCGCACCACCACCACGGCGGCCACATACCCAAATTGGCGGGGGCGCTCCACCGCGCCGGCATAGATCCGATAGTCCCCAGCGTCCACTTCGTCGAAATGCATGATTGATGACTCCTGTGAGGCGGTGGGAAACCCGCCGCGTGAAGTCAATGTCGCGCAGCCCGGGCCGTACGGCTATCCGTCCAATGGGGGAGACCGATGGGGGCTTGACAGCCAGGCCGCAACGCCGTCACCGTGTCAAGGCCACTGCGGCTTGACCAGGGCCGCCAGCGCGGCGGGCATCGCATCCTCCGAAAGTTCATGCACCGCCTCGCTGCCATCCGCCGCCACGGTGTAAATCCGGTAACTGAAGCGATCAGCGCCACTTGGCGCTTTGGCGGAGGTGGTGCCCAGCGCCGTTTCCAACGCCCGCCGCTGAGCAGCGGTCAGCGCCGCCACCTTCAGCAGGGCCTGAGCCGGCACGCCGGCGAAGCCGCCTCGTCGCTCAATGCGAATCGATATGACGGCGGTCATTTGCCGGTCGTCGGCACTTGGACCGCCTTCCACGCAGCCCGGCATTTCGCCGCCAGCGCGGCACCGCCGAGCGAGGTGGCAGCGGTCGCGGTCAACTTGGCAAATTCGGCAAATGTGGCGTCGGCGCGCAAACGGCGGTCGGTCGTGGCGGCGTACCAAACCTTCACCGCCATCGTCCATGACTGCCCACCCACGCTCTGGGCAAACAAAGCAAACGCCTTGTTCGGCACGCCGCTGTTGACGTGAACATCGGCGGTCGGGTCGATCTGGCTGTATCGCTCGGGCTGGGGCGAGAGGCAATGTGCAGCAGCCGGGGTCACCATGTCGCGCAGGCAGGTGAAGCCCCTGGCTTTGGCGGGGCCGGCCATGATGCCCGCGCCCACCAGCCAGCCGCGCGGCTCGGTGACTGCCCATTGGTTGAGCCACTGGTTGAAAACAGTACCGAAGACATCACTGATGCTTTCGTTCAGCGCGCCCGACTCGCCCTCGTAGCGCAAGGCGCTTTCGTTCTGCGTCACGCCGTGTGTCAGCTCGTGGCCAATCACATCGGGCGACATCACCATCTGCGTGAACAACTTGCCATCGCCATCGCCATAAACCATCTGGTTGCCGTTCCAAAAGGCGTTGTCGTAGCTCTTGCCGTAATGCAGGCTGGAGGCCAGATCAAAGCCCTTGTTGTCCACCGAGTTGCGGCCCAGCACCTTGGCGTAAAACTCCACCACTTTGGCGGTGGTGTCGGAGGCGGTTTTGAACACGCCGGTCAGCTTGACCACCGGCTTGCCGGGCAGGTTTTGGCGGCGCGCGCAATCGAACAGATGCTGCACCGGCACATGCGGGGCCAGCTCGGCGTCGGTTGGCGCCGCCATGGGCGCGCGCATGCTGAATTGCCGGTAGGCCTCGCGCAGCGGACGCAGTCGCTCGGTTTCGAGATAGCTGTCTTGCAGCGCTTTGCGGGTGTCCTCGTCCAGGCTGTCGTCGCGTGAATACTTTTTCAGCACGCCGGACGGGATGATGAAGCAGGTGCAGGGCGAAAGCGTCATGGAGATCTCCTGGAGAGATTTGACTGAGCCTTGATTAAAGCGCCGCCATCCACCCGGCGCTGACTTCAAGCTGGGGGTTTTGACGGCCTTTCAGCGTCGCTTGTTATGCTGCAAGCGCACATCAACCAAAGCGCCCATGCCCAACAAAACCCCCAAGCTGCACCCGGCGCCGTCCCACGCCGAGGCGGCCGAAGACTGCATCCTCGTCTTGCAAGGCGGTGGCGCGCTGGGGGCGTACCAGGCGGGGGTGTTTGAATCGTTGAGCCGGGTCTATGAAGAGCCCTGCTGGGTGGCGGGCATCTCGATCGGGGCGATCAACGCGGCCTTGATCGCCGGCAACCCGGCGGACAAACAGGTCGAGCGGCTGCATGAATTCTGGGATCTGGTCAGTTCCTCGTCCAGCATCCCCGGTGCCGACAAGCGCAACAATGCCGCCGCCCGCGAGGCCTTCAACGAGGCCGCGGCCAGCCAGGTGATGTTGTTCGGCGTGCCGGGTTTTTTTGCACCGCGCTTTCCGCCCGCGCCGTTTCAGCCGCGTGGCTCGTTGGAGGCGATCAGCTTTTACGACACCACACCGCTCAAAGCCACGCTGGAGCGGCTGGTCGACTTTGAGCGCATCAACAGCGGTGTGACCCGGCTGTCGGTCGGCGCGGTGAATGTGCGGACCGGCAATTTCGAATACTTTGATTCGGCCCGGCAGCGGCTCGATGTTCGCCACATCATGGCCAGCGGCGCCCTGCCGCCGGGCTTTGCGCCGGTCGAGATTGACGGCGAGCATTACTGGGACGGCGGCCTGGTCTCCAACACGCCGCTGCAATACGTGCTCGACCAACCGATGAAGCCGGGCAAACATGGCCGGGTGGTGTTTCAGGTCGATTTATTCCACGCCCACGGCGCCCTGCCCGCGACCTTGGGCGAGGTCACGGAGCGCGAAAAAGACATCCGCTTTTCAAGCCGCACGCGGCTGGGCACGACGATGGAGCTCGACCGCCAGGTGATTGCCCAGGCGGCGCAACGTTTGCTGGCCAAGTTGCCTGCCGCGCTGCGTGACGACCCCGATGCGCTGGCACTGGCCGGCCTGCGTGCCGATGCCTGCAGTGAAACCAGCGTCGATGTGGTGCACCTGATATACCGCAGCAAGCACTATGAAAGCCAGTCGAAGGACTATGAGTTCTCCCGCTTGTCGATGCAGGAGCATTGGGAAGCCGGGCGCGCCGACATGGCCCACACCCTGCACGACCCAGGCTGGACCGGCCGCGACCGCAAGGCCAGCGGTGTCAGGGTGTTCGACCTGATAGCCGACGGCCCGCAGCACCGTGAAACTTCCACCACCCAACACAAGGCCACCCCACCATGAAGCTCCAAGACAAAGTCTGCCTCGTCACCGGCGCTGCCAGCGGCATCGGCCGTGAGATCGCCAACACCTACGCCCGCGAAGGCGGCAAGGTCGTCATCGCCGACTTGAACAAGGCCGCCGCGCAGGTCGCGGCCGACGCCATCGTCGCCGCCGGTGGCGTGGCGATGGCGGTGGCCATGGACGTGACCGATGAGGCACAGGTCAATGCGGCGGTGGCCGAGGTCGTGGCCGCGTACGGTGGCGTCGATGTGCTGGTCAGCAACGCCGGCATCCAGATCGTGCACCCGGTGGAAGAGTTCCCGTTTGCCGACTGGAAAAAGATGCTCGCCATCCACCTGGACGGCGCATTTTTGACCACCAAAGCCTGCATGCCGCATATGCAAAAAAGCGGCCGGGGCGGCAGCATCATCTATATGGGCTCGGTGCATTCGAAAGAAGCGTCGGTGCTCAAGTCGGCCTATGTGACGGCCAAGCACGGGCTGATCGGCCTGTGCAAGACCGTGTCCAAGGAAGGTGGCAAGCACGGCATCCGGGCCAATGTGATCTGCCCTGGCTTTGTGCGCACGCCCCTGGTCGAAAAGCAGATTCCCGAACAGGCGGCAGCACTGGGCATCAGCGAGGACGATGTGATCAAGAAGGTCATGCTCAAGGAAACGGTGGACGGTGAATTCACCACCGTCGAGGACGTGGCTGAAGTCGCCCTGCTGTTTGCCAGCTTTGGCTCCAACGCGCTGACCGGCCAGTCGCTGGTGGTCAGCCATGGATGGTTCATGCAGTGAGCCCGGTGGAGAAAATGAACGTGGCCGGCAAGGTCACGCTGGGCATGGTGGCCGAGGCTTGCGGCGTGTCTCCCAGCACGGTCTCGCGCATCCTCAACGGCACGGCCGTCGTCAGCCCCGAAAAACGTGCGGCGGTGGACCGCGCGATTGCCGAGCTGGGTTTTGTGCCCAACCCGATTGCACGCGGCCTGGCCGGGGGCCGAACGCTCAGCGTGGGCGTCGTCACCCAGGCAATCGACAGTCCGTTTTACGGCGTTGCCCTGCGCGGCATTGAAGACGAACTGAGCCAGGCCGGTTACAGCCCGCTGTTCGTCAGCGGCCACTGGAACGTCAAGGAAGAAGCACGCTGCATCGACGTGCTGCGCTCGCGGCGGGTGGACGGCATGATCATTCTGCACGGCCGCCTCAGCGATGAAGCCCTGCGCCAACTCGCCCGAGCGATGCCGACCGTCATCACCGGCCGAAGCCTGGTGTCACCGGGCCTGTACGCGCTTGATTTCAACAACTTCGAAGGCGCGCGGCTGGCCACCCACCATCTGCTCAGCCTGGGCCACCGCCAGATTGCCTTCATCTCCGGCGACCCTGTTCACCCCGACGCAAACGAGCGCCTGCGCGGCTACCGTGCGGCGTTGGAAGCCGCCGGTGTGCCCTACAAGCCCAGCCTGGTGCTGCCCGGCCGCTACTTTGAAGAAAGCGGGCTGATGGCCGTGGAGCGCTTGATCGACAGCCGCGAGCCCTTTACCGCCATTTTTGCGGCCAACGACCAAATGGCTTTCGGCGCCGCGCTGGCCCTGCACCGGCGCGGCCTGCGCGTGCCGGACGATGTGTCGCTGGTCGGCTTCGATGATCTGGCGGGCGCCGAACATTCCATCCCCCCGCTGACCACCATTCACCAGGCCGGCTACGAGCTGGGCCGCCTGGCTGCCACCTCCCTGCTGAAGCTGCTGGCCGATCAAACGCCCACCGACACCCTGCCCGAACCGCGACTGATTGCCCGCGCCTCGACACGGGCACTGAGCGCCGCCTAGCCCGCAGGTTCACGCCTGCCCCAGCGAATACCCTCGATTGACACCCAGGACCTCGTTCGCTACATTGTGAAAGCGCTTTCAAAACTCGCGGAACGGATGGGCGAAAGTCGCTGAAACCCGGCGAGCGGTGGTGCAACGGAGTCGAAATGAGGGTGGAATTGAAAATCAAATTCGGGCTGCGTCATTGGCTTGGTGGTCTGCTGGGCAGCTTGCTGCTGGCGACCCTCCCTGCCCGCGCCCAGCAGGTGTTGACCGTGGCCGCCTTCCCGGCCGTGGACGACATCATCCGCGCGGCCATTCCTGCCTGGAACAAAACCCACCCCACCGTGGCCATCAAGCTGATCAGCCGCCAGCTGAACGATCACCACACGGCCATGACCACGGCCCTGTCCACCGCCGCCTACCTGCCCGATGTGATGGCGCTGGAAGTGGGCTATTTGGGCCGCTTCGCGCAGGGCGGCGGACTGGAAGACCTGAGCCGCCCGCCCTACGACGTCGCGCAGTTCCGCACGCGCTTCGTCGCCTACGCGTACGCGCAGGCCACCAACAAGCGCGGCCAGGTGGTGGCCGTGCCGACCGACATCGGCCCCGGCACCCTGCTCTACCGCAGCGATGTGCTGGCCAAGGCCGGTGTGAGCGAGGCCGAGATGATCGCCTCGTGGGAGTCTTATGTGGCGGCCGGCGTGCGCATCAAGGCCAACACCGGCGCGTACCTGATGGCCCATGCGCGCGACATGAAGGACATCGTGATCCGCACCGGCATCAAGCCCGGCGAGGGGCTTTATTTCGACGCCAAATCGAATGTGTTGGTGAACACGCCGCGCTTTGTGAGGGCGTTCGAGCTGGCCCGCGCCGTGCGGCAACAAAAGCTCGATGCGCGGGCCGTCACCTGGTCGTCGGATTGGAGCGAGGGCTTCCGGCGCGGCACCATCGCCACGCAAATGATCGGCGCCTGGCTGGCCGGGCATCTGAACAACTGGCTGGCGCCCAGCACCCGCGGCCTGTGGCGTGCGGCGCAACTGCCCGAGGGCGCGTTTGCAGCCTACGGCGGCACGTTTTACGCGATCCCGCGCAATGCGCCGGCGGCGCAAAAACCGATGGCCTGGGAATTCATCAAGTTGATGACCATGAACCGGGCCCAGCAACTCGGCGGCTTCAAAACACAAGATGCTTTCCCGGCCCTGCTCGAAACCTTTGACGACCCGTTCTTTGAGCAGCCCATCGCCTTTCTCGGTGGGCAAGCCGCACGCACCGTCTGGCGCACCGCAGCGGCGCGCATCCAGGCGGTCGTGGTGCACAAGCAAGACGCCTTTGCCGACGAGGTCATCAACACCGAGTTGGACAAGGTGCTGGACCGCGGCAAAGACATCCCCACCGCCCTGGCCGATGCCGAGCGCCTGCTGCGCCAACGTGCATTCAGATAGCCCATGAAGAACAAGCGCCGTTTGTTGCCCCGCCTGTCACCAAGATATGCGCCCTATGTGCTGCTGCTGCCCTTTGTGGCGCTGTTCGCCACCTTCGGCCTGTTCCCGCTGGCGTTCTCGATCTATCTGTCGTTCCAGTCCTGGGAGCCGACCAGTGGCCTGGGGGCGATGAGCTATGTGGGCCTCGACAACTTTGCCTTCGCCCTGCAGGACGAATGGTTCTGGAAGTCGTTGAAAAACACCGGCTGGCTGGCGCTGGCGGCGGGTGTGCCCCAGCACTTGGTGGGCATTCCGCTGGCCTGCTTCATCCATGCCGGCTTCAAGCGCATGCGCAACGGCGTGGTGGGCGCGTATTTCATGCCCTACATCACCTCCACCGTGGCCATCGCCATCCTCTTCAGCGCGATGTTTTCGACCGACTACGGCCTCATCAATGCGGCCATCGGCGTGCTGCGAGAAGTGCCCCTGCTGGGCCTCTTGATGCCCGAGCAGGCGGTGGACTGGTTGAACGACCCCGACCGCCTGAAGCCGGCCATCGCCACCCTGGTGTTTTGGCGTTATGTCGGCTTCAACGTCGTGCTCTATCTGGCTGCCCTGCAGACCATCCCGCTCGATCTGTACGAGGCGGCCCGCATCGACGGTGCGCGCTGGTGGGCACAGTTCCGCTACATCACCCTGCCCAGCCTGAAACCGATGATCTTTTTCGGGGTGACCTTGAGCGTGATCGGCGGCCTGCAGTTGTTCGAGGAACCCTTCATCCTGACCCAGGGCCGGGGCGGCTCCGACCAGGCGGGCATGACGACCGCTGTCTATCTGTACCGCATGGCCTTCGACTTCAATGACTTCGGCGCGGCTAGCGCGATGTCCTGGCTGCTCTTCATCGTCGTTGCGGTGCTCACCCTGGTCACCCATCTGCTGTTCGGGCAGCGCAAATGAAGAACCAACCCCTCTCCAAGTTGGCGGCTTACGCCCTGGTCGGCATTGGCATGTTGATCATGCTGGCGCCGTTTTATTTCATGTTCGTGTTTGCCACCCATTCACGCGTCGAGATCTTCAGCCTGCCACCGCCACTCTGGTTTGGTGACGACTTGCTCAGCAACCTGAAGATCCTGACCACCCGCATCCCCTTCTGGCGCAATCTGGGCTGGAGCGTCTATGTGGCGCTGGCGTCCACTGCCCTGACCCTGCTGTTCTGCTCGATGGGCGGCTACGCGTTTGCGATGTTCGAGTTCCGCTTCAAGCCGGCCTTTTTCACCCTGGTGATGGGCACGATGCTGCTGCCGTCCTTCATGAGCATGATCCCGACCTTCATCATCATGGACATGCTCGGCTGGATCGATCAGCCGCGGGCGCTTTACATCCCCGGTGCGGCGAGTGCTTTCGGCATCTTCTTGATGCGGCAGTTCGTCAGCAGCGCCATTCCGCGCGAACTGATCGAGGCGGCGCGCATCGACGGCTGTAGCGAGATGAACATCTACGCCCGCATTGTGTTGCCCCTGCTGAAACCGGCGCTGGGCACCTTGGGGCTGATCACGTTCATTGCTTCGTGGAACAACTTCATCGGTCCGCTGATCGTCATGCGTTCGGCCGAAAACTACACCCTGCCCCTGGCCCTGCGCAGCCTGCAGAGCCCGGTGGACACCGAATGGGGCGCGCTGATGACCGGCTCCGCCATCGCCACCCTGCCGCTGATCGTTCTCTTCGTCCTTTCTTCCAAACAACTGATATCCGGGCTCACCACCGGTGCAGTCAAGTAGCCATGA
>JBBQKT010000089.1:0-11202 GCA_038327205.1 Burkholderiales bacterium
GCCCGCGCCGCTGGCATCCCGGTCGTCGCCCGCGCCATCATGCTGGCCGAGCTGATGCGGCTCAAAAAAGGCATCGCGATCGCCGGCACCCATGGCAAGACGACGACCACGTCCTTGGTCACGTCCGTGCTGGCCGAGGCCGGCATCGACCCGACTTTTGTCATCGGCGGCCTGCTCAACAGCGCGGGTGCCAACTCGCGGCTGGGCAGCGGCGAATACATCGTCGTCGAGGCGGATGAATCCGACGCGTCCTTCCTGAACCTGCTGCCCATGCTGGCCGTCGTCACCAATATCGACGCCGACCACATGGACACCTACGGCCATGACCTCGGCCGCCTGCACGGGGCGTTTGTCGAGTTCCTGCACAAGATGCCGTTCTACGGCGCGGCCATCGTCTGTGGTGACGACCCCGGCGTGCAGGCCATCGTGCCGATGCTTCAGCGGCCGGTGGTGACCTATGGCTTCGCGGCGGGCAATGACCTGCGGGCGGTGGACGTGCAGGCGCTGGCCGGCGGGCAGATGCGCTTCACCGTGCAGCGAGCCGACATGGCTGATTTGGCCGTCACCTTGAACCTGCCCGGCGCGCACAACGTGTTGAACGCACTGGCTGCGATTGCCGTGGCCACCGAGCTGGAGCTGCCCGACGCCCCCATCGCCGCCGCGCTCGAAAAGTTCAGCGGTGTGGGCAGGCGCTTCCAGCGCTACGGCGAGTTGCCGGCTGCAAATGGGGGGCAGTTCACCCTGATCGACGACTACGGCCACCACCCGGTCGAGATGGCGGCCGTCATCGCCGCTGCACGCGGTGCCTTCCCCGGCCGTCGCCTGGTGCTGGCATTTCAGCCGCACCGGTTTACCCGCACGCGGGACTGTTTTGCCGACTTCGTCCGCGTTCTCGGCACGGCCGATGCGGCGCTGCTGACCGAGGTCTATTCGGCCGGTGAGGCGCCGATCGCGGGGGCGGACGGCACGGCGCTCGCCGCCGCAGCCGGCGCGCAGTTCGTCGCCTCGGTCGCCGCCTTGCCAAAGGCGATCGCCGCTGCGGCACGGGACGGCGACGTGGTGATCGTGATGGGGGCGGGCTCCATTGGCGGGGTTGCTTCGCAAACTGTTGAACTCTTTTCAAGCAAGGACATCCAGCCATGAAGTTGGATCTGAACATCGATGTGCGCGCACTCGGCAAGGTGGCGGTCTTGATGGGCGGCACGTCCGCCGAGCGCCCTGTTTCGCTGATGTCGGGCGCGGGCGTGCTGGCCGCTTTGACCTCGCAAGGCGTCGACGCCCATGCCTTTGATCCGGCCGAGCGTGGCTTGCATGAGCTGAAGGCCGACGGGTTTGACCGCTGCTTCATCGCCCTGCACGGCCGCCATGGCGAAGACGGCACGGTGCAGGGCGCGCTGGAACTGCTGGGCATTCCGTACACCGGTTCGGGCGTGATGGCGTCGGCATTGGCGATGGACAAGACAACCAGCAAGCGCCTGTTTGCGTCGGAGAACTTGCCCACGCCGCGCTACCTCGCGCTGTCTCGATCGGAGCTGACCCGCGAACGGCAGCGTCAAATCCCGGATGAACTCGGTCTGCCGGTCGTCGTGAAGCCGCCCCACGAGGGCAGCAGCATCGGCATCAGCAAGGCGATGGGGTATTCAGACATGCAGGCTGCTGTCGAACTGGCCCTGGAATTCGACGAAGAACTGCTGTTTGAGGAGTGCATTGAGGGGCCGGAGCTGACCTGTGCGGTGCTGGGATCGGGCGACACGGCGGTGGCCTTGCCGCTGGTGCAGATCGTTGCCGATCAAGGTAACTATGACTTCGCCAACAAGTACGAAACCGACACCACGCAATACCTGTTCGGCAGCCTGCCCGCCGCGCTCGAAGCTGAGATTCAGCAACTCGTGCTGCGCGCCTATCGCGTACTCGGCTGCCGCGGCTGGGGCCGGGCCGATCTGATGTTGCGCGCGACGGACCAGAAGCCCTATTTGTTGGAAATGAACACCAGCCCCGGCATGACCTCACATTCGCTGGTGCCCAAGGCGGCGGCAGCGGTCGGGCTCGACTACCCGCATCTGTGCTTGTGGCTGTTGAGCCAAGCCCGGCTGGATTCAGCCAAAGCCTGACGCCACCATGCGCACGCCCACCCTCCCGGCCACCTTGCCGCCCGACATCCGCCTGATGAATGCCGTGTCGGCGTTCTTGCTGGCCGGGCTGTTGGCGCTGGGCTTGGCGGTGGCCTTGCAGTGGTTGATGCGGCTGCCGGTGTTCGCCATCCGGGCGATTGCCGTGGAGGGCGATGTGACCCGCAACAGCGCCGCCTCGCTGCGCGCCAATGCCTTGCCGCATTTGTCGGGGTCGTTTCTGAGCATGAATTTACAGGCCAGCCAGCATGCTTTTGAGGCCGTGCCCTGGGTGCGGCATGCGGTCTTGCAACGCGTCTGGCCGAACCGCCTCAAGGTCAGGCTCGAAGAACACCGGCCTGCGGCCTATTGGGAAACCAAGGCCGAAGGAGCGGATGTGGACAGCGACAACAGCGGCGACGGTAACAGTGACGGCAACGTCGAACGCCTGCTGGTCAACAGCTTCGGCGAGGTGTTTCAGGCCAATCTGGGCGATGTGGAAGACGACGATCTGCCGGTGCTGGCCGGGCCGGCGGGCAGCTCCACCGCCATGTTGCGGATGTGGCAAGCCTTGCAAACCCAGGTGGCGGTGCTGGGTGACGGGGTCGAACGGCTGGATCTTTCCGGCCGGGGTTCCTGGCGCGCCAGCCTCGACAAGGGCGCGGTGATCGAGCTGGGCCGCGGCACCGATGCCGAGGTGCTGGCCCGATTTGGCACCTTCGTCCGCTCGATCACGCAAATCACTTCGCGCTTTCAAACTCCGCTGATGACGGCTGATTTACGGCACGCCGATGGGTATGCCGTGCGTTTGCGCGGCGTCACCACCACCCAAACACCGCCAAAACCCGGCGCAAAGAAAAAATAGAGGTAATCAAGCATGGCCAAGGAATACAAGGATTTGGTCGTCGGCCTGGATATCGGCACCGCCAAGATCATGGCGGTCGTCGCCGAGGTTCTGGGCAATGGCGAATTGCGCATCGCCGGTTTGGGCGTGGCACCTTCACATGGCTTGAAACGTGGCGTGGTGGTGAATATCGACGCGACGGTGCAATCGATTCAGCAGGCCTTGAAAGAGGCCGAAATGATGGCCGACTGCAAGATATCACGGGTTTTCACCGGTATTACCGGCAGCCATATCCGTGGTCAAAACTCCACCGGCATGGTGATCGTGCGCGACAAGGAGGTCACGCCGGTCGATGTGGCACGGGTGGTGGAAACTGCCAAGGCCATCAATATCCCGAATGACCAGCGGCTTTTGCTGGTGGAACCGCAGGAGTTTGTGATTGACGGCCACGAGGTGAAAGAGCCAGTGGGCATGAGCGGCGGCCGGCTCGAAGTCAAAGTGCATATCGTCACCGGCGCGCAAAGCGCGGCCGAGAATATCGTTAAATGCGTCCGCCGCTGCGGTCTGGAGGTTGATCAACTGGTGCTCAATCCCAGTGCTTCGAGCCACGCCGCCTTGACCTCGGACGAGCGCGACCTGGGCGTGGCCCTGGTGGACATCGGCGCAGGCACCACCGATGTGGCGATTTTTACCGGCGGTTCGATCCGCCATACCGCCGTGATTCCGATTGCCGGGGATTTGATCACCAGCGATATTGCGATGGCCTTGCGCACGCCCACCAAAGACGCAGAAGAAATCAAGGTCGAACACGGCGTGGCCAAACAACTGCTGGCTGACCCGGCGGCCCAGGTTGAGGTGCCGGGTTTGGGCGACCGGGCACCGAGAATGCTTTCAAAGCAAGCCTTGGCCGGCGTGATTGAGCCGCGGGTCGAGGAAATATTTTCGCTGGTGCACCAGGTCATTCGCGAAAGCGGGTATGAGGAATTGCTGTCCAGCGGGATTGTGTTGACCGGCGGCTCGGCGGTGATGCCGGGAATGGTCGAACTGGCCGAGGATATTTTTCTGAAACCCGTACGCCGGGGAAACCCGACCTACCACGGCGCGCTGTCCGATATGGTGGCCAACCCGCGTTCGGCCACCGTGATGGGTTTGCTGGAAGAGGCGCGGCTGTCGCGCACCCGGGGTTTGAAGGCGGCGCAGCAGGCCGGTTCGATGAAAACCTGGTTCAGCCGGGTCAAGGATTGGTTTTTAGGTAATTTTTAAGTAACAACGCCAGAAAAAGCAGGCGTTGCTGTATTAATTCACGGTTGGAAACTGCATAATTGCACCAGGAGGTTTGATATGCCAATTGAAATGATTGAAGAGTTTGACTTGGGCACGCAAATCAAGGTGATTGGCGTGGGCGGCGGCGGCGGAAACGCGGTCGAGCACATGATTGCGCAAGGCGTGCAGGGCGTGGAATTCATCTGCGCCAACACCGATGCGCAGGCCCTGAACCGCTCCAAGGCCGACCAATTGCTGCAACTTGGCACTTCGGGTCTGGGCGCTGGCGCCAAGCCCGAAATGGGTCGCGCAGCGGCTGTCGAGGCTGAAGCCCGCATCCGCGATGCCATCCAAGGCGCGCACATGCTCTTCATCACCGCTGGCATGGGCGGCGGCACCGGCACCGGTGCGGCGCCCATCATCGCCAAGCTGGCCAAAGAAATGGGCATCTTGACGGTCGGCGTGGTCACCAAGCCGTTTGAATTTGAAGGCAACCGCCGCTCCAAGGCCGCCGATGCAGGTCTGGCCGAGCTGGAGGCCAATGTCGATTCGCTGATCGTCGTGTTGAACGACAAGCTGCTCGACGTGCTGGGCGACGACGTCACGCAAGATCAAGCGTTTGCCCATGCCAATGACGTACTGAAGAATGCGGTTGGCGGCATTTCCGACATCATTCATATGCCGGGCCTGGTCAACGTCGACTTCGAAGACGTCAAGACGGTGATGAGCGAGCCGGGCAAGGCGATGATGGGCACGGCCATGGCCGGCGGTCCGGACCGCGCCACCAAGGCGGCCGAAGCGGCGGTGGCCTGCCCGCTGCTGGAAGGCATCGATCTGTCTGGCGCGCGCGGCGTGCTGGTGCTGATCGCGGCGAACCGCAGCACCTTCAAGCTGGCCGAAAGCCGCAATGCAATGACGGCCATCAAGCGGTACGCCGCCGAAGACGCGCATGTCATCTACGGCACGGCTTATGACGAAAGCCTGGGCGACCAGCTGCGCGTCACCGTCATCGCGACCGGCCTGACCTCGGCCAGGGCGCGTGCGCAAGCGCCGGTCTTGGTCACACAACATCATTCACAACAGCAGCCGATGATGCGCACCGGTACCGACAATATGCCGGTGTTGACGCAGTCTGTGCATATGGGCAATGCGGTGCCCGGCAGCGCAGCCGCCGGCCATGCTCATCACGGTCTCGGTGGTCTCAACAATGACTTTGCCGGCAGCCAAGTGCCCAGCGTCTGGCGCCATGGCCGCACGGCAGCGGCCAAGGTTGAAGCGCTGTCGCAAAACGGCATGGACGAGATCGAAATTCCGGCCTTTCTGCGCAAGCAGGCAGACTGATACAGGACTGAATCAGCGCCCCGACGGGGGTGACTGAAGACCCGGTGGGGCAGCGAGTTTCGTTGCACCACCGGGTTTTTTTGTGTGGCATCCTCCAGCGCTCGCCTGACAAAAAGCATGGCCTTCTTCGTCCCCTTTGCACCTGGTTTTGCCGTGATGCGTTGCTGCCTTATCGCGGCAGCACTGCTGTTGCCGCTCGGCCCAGCGCTGCATGCCCAGGGCATGCAAATGCCCGATCCGCCAGGCGCCGGGCCAGCCGGTGCCGGAACCCAGGCCTTGCAGGCAGAACTGGCCGTCACGCCGTGGACGCGCGACGATCTGGAGGCCTGGTGGGCAGCCCTTCGGGCCATGGACGGCAGCCCCGAAAATTTACCGCCGCAGTTGCAACCGCCGATGGACGCAGGGGCTTGGCAGCCCGTCAGCCTGCCCGACAAAAAAGTCCGCGAAGCCGGTAAAAACTATGGCGCTGACCCGCTGTACCAGATGCGCTGGTACCGCCTGCGCTACGCCCCGGCCGATGGCCACTGGCCCACCAGCGTGGCGATCTACATACCGCGCCTGGTGACCCTGGCGGCGGCGGTGCTGGTCAAGACCGAGTCCGGTTGGCGGCCGGTGTTCGACAACCAGGCCGGCGCGCGTGAGCAATGGGTGCGGCCACTTTGGGCGGTGTTCCCGGCCGCCCTGACCGCAAAGACGGCCAGCCGGCAAGGCGAGGCGATCGAGGTGGTGATTGCCGTGCCGGTGCTGCGCGACAGTTTCTATGCGGTCTCCACCGTCTGGCTCGGCGCACGCGAGGAGCTGGAACCGCTTTACAACCGTCGTTGGGCCCTGCAGATCGGCGTGCCGCAGGCGACGGGCCTGACGCTGGTGGTGCTGGGTTTGTTTTCGATGTCACTGTGGCTGCGGCGGCGCGAGGAACCGGCCTATTTGCTGTTTGCCCTGGCGTCGGTGGCCTGGCTGGTGCGCAATCTGCATTACCACCTGGACATGCCCCGCACGCCGCAGGGGCTGGATTGGTTTTGGTGGGCCACCCATGCTTCGCTGTCTTGGGTGATGCTGCTGACGATGTTGTTCGCGTTGCGCTTTGCGCGTCAGCGCCACAAGCTGTTTGAACGACTGCTGACCGGCTTCGTCATCGTCAGCAGCCTGTTGACCATGCCGCAGTGGGATGCACTTTCTGACACCCTGGTCCTGCAACACATGGTCAACGCGGTGGTCGGCGCCTTGGCCACCTTGTTTGTGGTGCGGCTCGCCCTGCGCGAAGGCAGCCGAGAACTGATGCTGATCGCTGCTGCCCTGGTGCTGGGTTTGGCGCTGGGTGTGCATGACCTGGCCCTGCTGGGCGGCTGGGCCTGGACCGAGCACATCTATCTGATGCCCTTTGCCACCCTGGTCATCGTCGCCACCTTTTTGTATGCCGTTCAGCAGCGTTATGTGGGTGCGCTGGTGCAGGTGGAACAGCTCAATCTGAGCCAGGCGACCCGGCTGGCCGAGCAAAGCACGCAGTTGCAAGCCCAGCACGACAAGCTGCGCGAGGTTGAGCGCCAGCAATCGCTGCTGGTGGAGCGTCAGCGCCTGATGCAGGACATGCACGACGGCCTCGGCAGCTCTTTGCTGTCGGCCATGGTGGCGGTGGAGCAGGGCACGATGGGGCAGGACCGGGTCGTTGAAGTGCTGCGCGAATGCGTGGACGATCTGCGCCTGGTGATCGACTCGCTGGAGCCGGTCGGCCACGATCTGGTCTCCCTGCTCGCCACCATGCGTTACCGGCTCGGCAAGCGTTTGCAAAGCGGTGGCCTGGTGCTTGAATGGGATGTGCACGATCTGCCGCCGCTCGCTTGGCTGGAGCCACCCGACGCCCTGCATGTGCTGCGCCTGCTGCAAGAAGCACTCAGCAATGT
The DNA here is from genome assembly GCA_038327205.1 of Burkholderiales bacterium. GTDB lineage: Bacteria > Pseudomonadota > Gammaproteobacteria > Burkholderiales > Burkholderiaceae_C > Paucibacter_A. The sequence goes on from JBBQKT010000089.1 coordinate 7,458, forward strand.
GATGAAGCATGCCGGCGCCCACCGGGTCCGAATGTCCACGCGGCACCGAGGCAGTTATGTCGAAATCCGCGTCGAAGACGATGGCGACGGTTTCGACATCGGCACCGCCCAAATGGGCCGCGGCCTGAAGAGCCAACAGCGCCGTGCCAAGTCGCTGGGGGGCAGCATCCGCATCGACAGCAGCCCCGGCAATGGCACGCGGCTCAGCCTGCGCCTGCCGGTCACCCGTGGCTTGCCCTCTGAAACATCTAGCTGAGCCCAACAAGCGAAAATCAAGTCCATGTTTGTTCAACAACGTACCCTCAAATCGCTGACCCGTGCCGTCGGCGTGGGCATCCACAGCGGGCAAAGGGTCGAGCTGACCCTGCGCCCGGCGCCACCCGACACCGGCATCGTGTTCAGGCGGGTCGACCTCAGTGTGCCGGTGGACATCCCCGTGCGCGTGGACACGGTGTGTGACACCCGCATGGCCACCACCATCAGCCCCGGTGGCGACCCCGGCGGCCCCAAGGTGCAGACCATCGAACACCTGCTGTCTGCCTGCGCGGGGCTGGGTATCGACAACATCATCATCGACATCAGCGCCGATGAAGTGCCCATCCTTGACGGCTCCGCCGCCAGCTTTGTCTACCTGCTGCAAAGCGCCGGCATCGACTTGCAGAAGGCGGCCAAGAAGTTTCTGCGCGTCAAGAAAACGGTGGAAGTACGCCAGGGTGAAGGCAAGCGGCTGATGTGGGCGCGTCTGTCGCCGCTGCACGGCTACACGCTGAGCTTCGAGATCGAGTTCGACAACCCCGCCGTCGCGGCCACCGGCCAGACCTATGTCTTCGACATGGGCAGCGGCCAGTACAAGCGCGAGATCGCCCGCGCCCGCACCTTCGGCATGACCAGCGACATCGAGCTGATGCGCTCGCGCGGGCTCACGCTCGGCGGTTCGATGGACAACGCCATCGTGGTAGACGACTACAAGGTGCTGAACACCGGCGGCCTGCGCTACGACGATGAGTTCGTCAAGCATAAGATCCTCGATGCCATCGGTGATATGCAGGTGGTTGGCCACCCGCTGCTGGCCGCCTACACCTCGTTCAAGGGTGGCCATGCGCTGAATAACAAGCTGCTGCGGGCGCTGCTGGCCGACCCCGAGGCGTATGAGATCGTGACCTTTGCCGATGCGGCGGATGCGCCGCCGGGGTTTGCGGCATTGGCCCCGGCGTGGTGATGGCCTTCAGCCAGTCGCAACTGACTCAACTGGGGAATCGGTTGAAGCTTGCTGTGACGGCTGATGACCTGAGAACGCTGGATGAATACCGTCGCTCGTTCGGCCCGGTTTGCGAAGCCGTCGTTCACACCATCAAGACAGTGTTGGGTTTGCACCCGACGGTTCGGCCCGCCAAATCGACACAGGCCATCGTCGAGAAGTTGAATCGGCTTTCGAGTCGCCTGGGGCAGATGCAGGACATCGCAGGTTGCCGCATCACAGTGGACTCGCTCGGCTATCAAGAAATCGTGGTGGAGCGTTTGAAACAGCAGTTCCCAGGTTGCCGCATCGAGGATCGACGGCTTAAACCGAGTCACGGCTACCGTGCCGGTCATGTCATTGTGAAGGTGGATGACTTTTGGGTTGAGGTGCAGATCCGGACGGAGCTTCAGCATCTTTGGGCGTCCTTGTCTGAGAAGCTGGCGGATGCGTACGGCATTGGAATCAAATACGGGCAGGGCGATCCTGTGCCATTGAATTTGCTTTTGGTTCTCGCACAGCGCATCACTGAATTGGAGGCTGAAGAGGCTCGAATTGAAGAGCAGGCGATCATTTCAGACAGCCGCGACGCGGCCTCGATGACACGCTTGCTGAATCAGCGCAACAAGCATGAAGCGGATTGTGTGGCGGTGATTAGCCTTGTGAAATTCCAACTTTTGTCACTCAAACCCGGCTGGGAGTCTTCATGATTTTTCTTGTTCAATACGAGCGCCGAACAGCGAAGTTGGTGCGACTCAATTGCTTTGCAGACGATCAGCGCGTTGCAGCTGAAAAAGCTCGGCTCGACTTGGAGTTGACACTTTTGGACTGTGAGATCGAACAAGAAATCGTCCTCCTCGAAGCTGAGTCCGAGCTGGCACTGCGGCGTACCCACGGGCGCTATTTTCAAACCCTTGCCGAGATCGTTGCGGCAGGCGAAACCGAAGCCACTCCCGCTTAACCATGCTGATCGCCCGCCTCATCGTCGGCCTGCTGCTCTTCTCAGGCGTCCTTTGCTTCGCCATGTACATCGGCACGCGCCAGGTGGTTTGGCGCACGCGCGGTGTCGTCATCATCAAATGGACGGTGCTGGCGGGGCTGGCGTTCTTTGCGGTGTTGATCCTGGAGCGGCTGGCGCTGCTGCTGTAAGCCTCAGCCTTCGAGGGCCTGCATTTGAACGAGGCGCTGATAGAGCCCGCCGTCCATTGCCATCAGTTCCTCGTGCGTGCCTCGCTCAACCAGATGTCCATGGTTCAACACGATGATCTGGTCCGCCGCGCGGATGGTGGACAGGCGGTGCGCGATGGCGACAACGGTGACCTGGCCGCGCAGCGCTTCGAGCGCTTCGCTGAGCACCTGCTCGGTGGCGCTGTCGATATTGGCCGTGGCCTCGTCGAGGAAGAGGATGCGGGGCGCACCGGCGAGTGCGCGGGCCATCGCGATCAGCTGTTTCTGGCCGGTGGACACGCGGGCACCGCCTTCGCCGAGCAGGGTGTCCAAGCCCTGCGGCAGGGCTGAGAGGAAGTCATCGATGCGGGCGGCCCGGGCAGCGGCGCGCAAGGTCGGCTCATCAATCGCCCGGCCCATCGCGATGTTCTCGCGGGCACTGGCGGCCAGCAAATAGGGCTCTTGGGGCACCAGGCCGACGGCGTTGCGGAAGGCCTCGTCGGGCAGGCTGGCCAGCGGCTGGCCGTCGACCTGGATCGACCCCGACTGCGCGGTGTAGAAGCGCAGCAGCAGGGACATCAGCGTTGATTTGCCGCTGCCGGTGTGGCCGACGATGCCGACAAAAGAGCCGGCCGGGATGTCGAGGCTCAGGTCTTGCAAGACCGGTCGGGCCGGGTCGTAGCCGAAGTTCAGATGGTCAATCTTTATCGCTCCGTGCGTGACCTTTCGGCCCGCCACCGTTGGCGTGGCCGGCGCGGTTTCCTGTAGCAAGCCACGCACCCGTGCCGCTGCCACCATCGACTGCTGCAACTGGCCGAACTGCATCGTGATCTGGGTCAGCGGCTCCACCACGCGGGCGATGTAGCTGAGGAAGGCATAGAGCAGGCCAACCTCCAGGCCCGACATCTCGCGCTGTCCGAAGCCATAGATCACGGTGACGACCAGCAGCACATTGAGCAGATCGAGCGCCGGCCGCAGCAGCCAGGCATTGGCGCGCAGCTCGGCCAGGCGCGAGCCGCGATGCGCCGCATTGGTCGCGCCGAATTTGCTGGCGAACCGTGGTGCGGCACCGGCCGCCTGCAGCACCGCCATGCCGGCCATGCTCTCGGCCATCTGCGCATTGATGTCGCTGCGCAACTGCCGCTGGCGAGCCACAGCCGGGGCGCTGAGGCGCTGGTAGAGCGTGATGATGGCGACCATCGCCGGGATCAGCACGGCGACGATCAGCATCAAGCGCCAGTCCAGGTAGGCCATCGCGATCAGCGAGCCGACGACCACGATGCTGCTGTCCAGCATCACATAAAGCACCTGCTTGTAGAGGGTGTTGACCGCCTCGGTGTC